>CALGOB010000228.1 GCA_937958005.1 uncultured Cyclobacteriaceae bacterium | reverse complement strand
CTCGCTCTCAAACTCAAACTTCTTTAGCAAACATCAAGTCAAGTATTTGATTATTAAATGCTTAAAATTTTAAATGTTATTTTTTATGGGTTGGATAGATTTAAAGTTTTTTCCTATTCCACAGGTTTTCTGCTTGATCCGCGAAATGCGTAATTAGAAATTGAACCATGTCAATGTTCATTTGAGAGGCATTGATAGCGATCTCAAAAATGAAATTAGGAATTAAAAATGCGTAGTTGTCTGTTAAGAGGATGGATGGGATTAGAAAATCTATTCCGGTTATAAGTATCTTCATTACAGCAACTTAACACAGGTTTGTTAATTCACCATAGCCATGCTATGCTTCTTTAACATGAGTGTCTGTAATTTTGAGTTTTATAACCTCATAACGATTTCTAATGCATAATCCAGGTTTTATCAAACTTCGAGATGCGCTTCGCTAACATCACCCAGAGCTAGAGAGTAATGGAAATAAATCCTATCGACTGAATTACTTGATTGTTTTTAGTGAATGGCATGCAATTCCCTCCTTCAATAGCCCCGGTAGTAGTGGTAGCCCGGAACGCAGTGAGGACTACAAGCGGATGACGGGAACTGCCCTTGGTGGAAAGGGAAAGCTTTGTTGCTCCTACTTTTTCTAAAATTTTTATTCAATAAATAAAGGGGACCTCTAAAAACTCGATTTGAAATTTCACCAAGAGATTTTTTCCTGAGACAAGGCATCAAAAACGGAGTTTAGTGGATCTAAATGAGTATTTTGATAACGCGGTATCAGGGAAAAAGATTGGGTTAAAAGCAAAAGGGAGTTTTTAGAGGTCCCCTTAAGATAATCATAACCTATTTTACACTCCTTTAGGTTGCTGGTGAAAACACGCAGCAATGGTGTCAACAAAATCTTAAGATGACAAAGTGAAAAAGGGGATTCCTTAAAGAGCATGAAAATGTTTTCACAAAAATATAAGGTGTTTAAGTAGGAATAATGTCTAATACGAATAGATTAATTATGAATAGATAATTGTCAATTGCTGTTATTAATTCTTACTTTTGCAGCTTCTTTAAAATTAATGGTAATGAGTCTCAAAAAAATCAATTCAGCGTTGATCTCTGTATATCACAAAGACAACCTAGAAAACTTAGTGGATATTTTACATAAAAATGGTGTAACTATCTATTCCACAGGTGGGACTAGGGCTTTTATTGAAGAACGGAATGTTCCGGTGGTTGCAGTAGAAGATGTTACTGATTACCCTTCTATTTTCGGTGGAAGAGTAAAAACATTGCACCCAAAAGTTTTTGGGGGTATACTTTACCGAAGAGACAACGAGAGTGATGTGAAGGAACAGGGTAGTTTTGAGATTCCTGCGATTGACTTAGTGATTGTAGATCTTTATCCTTTTGAAGATACAGTTGCTTCAGGTGCAAGCCATGAGGACATCATCGAAAAAATAGACATAGGAGGTATATCACTCATAAGGGCTGCTGCTAAGAATTACAATGATGTTACCATTATTTCTAGCCGGGAGCAATATGGTGCTTTAGGGGAAATTCTGAAAAATAACAATGGCTCTATCAGTATAGAAGATAGAAGAAAATTTGCTGCAGAGGCTTTTGATATTTCTTCTCACTATGATACGGCGATCTTCAATTACTTTAACCAAAATGAATCATTACCAAGGTTTAAGCAAAGTGTAAGAACTGGCCAGACCTTAAGATATGGAGAAAACCCGCATCAAGAGGGAGTTTTCTATGGTGAGTTGAGTGAATTGTTTGAGCAACTAAATGGGAAGGCACTGTCATATAACAACTTAGTGGATGTGGATGCAGCTGTCAATCTGATAGCTGAATTTGAAGAAACTACTTTCGCAATCTTGAAGCATAACAATGCTTGTGGAATTGCCAGCGCGGCTACCGTAAAAGAAGCTTATTTGAAAGCATTTGAAGCGGATACTATTTCAGCTTTTGGTGGTGTATTGATTACCAACCAGATCATAGACAAAGAAACTGCTGAAGTAATGCACTCTCTTTTCTTTGAAGTACTGATAGCTCCTGGTTTTAATGAGGATGCATTAGAAATCTTAAAAGGAAAGAAAAATAGGATTTTACTTTTACAGAAGAAGAACCTAACGGGCAAAAAGCAATTTAAAACCTTATTAAATGGGGTTATTTCCCAAGACATAGACTGGAAAACTGACGCTAAAGAAGATCTAAAAAATGTCACTAAAAGAGTAGTGACTGATGAAGAGACAGATGCGCTGTTATTTGCTTCAAAAATATGTAAACATTCTAAGTCTAATACCATTATTTTAGTAAAAGGAAAACAGATGCTGGCAAGTGGTGTGGGACAAACCTCTAGGGTAGATGCACTGAATCAGGCGATAGAGAAAGCGGGTAAGTTTGGTTTTGACTTGCAAGGTGCTGTCATGGCTTCTGATGCATTTTTCCCATTCCCAGATTGTGTGGAAATAGCAGAAAAGGCTGGCATCAAATCAGTTATACAACCGGGTGGCTCTATTAAGGACCAATTATCTATAGATTATTGTGATGCTAATGAAATGGGAATGTTATTCACAGGGTTTAGACATTTTAAACATTAAGCTATAGAGTTTATCACGGTAGAATGATTATAATTACTTTGTTCCTTTTTGACTCAAGTTTCTCAAATAAATAATTAGTAATTATGAATTAATAATTACTTTGACAGGTTCAGGAAAAGAGTATGGAAGAGATTTGATCTTTATAAAGTCAATCGTAATAATATTTAATATAATTGAGGATTATTTTAGCATAAAGTACAGAAGAATGAAAATAAGATGGTGGATTCGAATTAATTTACTTTCTATTAAAGTTGATTCTAATTACAAATTATTATCTTTCAGTACTTTTTTAATTTTAGTTTTGAAAAAATACAATGGGGTTATTTGACTTCTTTACTAGTGATATTGCGATTGACCTAGGTACTGCCAACACTTTGATCATTAACAAGGATAAAATTGTGGTAGACGAACCGTCTATTATTGCAATAGACAAGAATACCAATAAAGTTTTGGCTATTGGCAGGGAAGCCATGCAAATGCATGAAAAGACCCATGAGAACATCAAAACAATCAGACCGTTAAAAGATGGTGTAATTGCTGATTTCCATGCTGCTGAACAGATGATCAGAGGGATGATCAAAATGATAGATGGAAATAGCAAAAGACTTTTCCCTGCCTCTCATAGAATGGTTATCTGTATCCCATCAGGGATTACTGAAGTAGAAAAGAGAGCGGTAAGAGATTCAGCTGAACATGCTGGGGCTAAGGAAGTTTACATGGTTTATGAACCAATAGCAGCAGCGATAGGTGTAAACTTGGACATTGAACAGCCTATAGGTTCTATGATTGTGGATATAGGGGGTGGTACCACAGAAATTGCGGTAATTGCCCTTTCAGGTATTGTCTGTGACCAGTCTATCCGTATTGCTGGGGACACTTTCAATAAGGATATCCTAGATTATATGAGAAGGCAGCACAACCTATTGATAGGGGAGCGTTCTGCAGAGAAAGTAAAAATAGAGGTTGGCTCGGCACTGACTGAGCTGGATGATCCGCCCGAAGATTATGAAATAAGGGGTAGGGATTTAATGACAGGTATTCCTAAAGTAATTAAAATCTCGTATTCTGAAATTGCTTTTGCTATAGACAAATCAGTTTCTAAAATAGAGGAGGCCGTTCTAAAAGCACTTGAGATTTCTCCTCCTGAATTATCTGCGGATATTTATGACAATGGAATTTATCTTACTGGTGGTGGTGCACTTTTAAGAGGACTGGACAAAAGGCTGGCGCTCAAAACTAAACTGCCAATCCATATTGCTGAAGATCCATTAAGGGCAGTAGTAAGGGGTACAGGTAAAGCACTTAAAAACTTAAATTCATACAAGGCAGTATTGATACCGTAATTTTAAATGCGTGGATTATTAAGGTTTCTCTATAAATACAGATCGTTTGAGTTATTCGTTATCCTACAGTTAATAGGTATCTGGTTACTCGTACAAAATAATAGGTATTATGGAGTTTCCTATCTTAATTCTTCAAATGCTATAGTTGGGAATGTCAATCAAAAAGTCTTCAACACTGAGCAATATTTTACGCTGAGGGAGGTAAATCAGACATTGGCAGAAGAAAATGCTTTACTCAGAGAGCAGCTTTCTAAATACATTTATGTCAATAATTACCAAAAACTAGCACCCAATGATACGATTGCTGATAGGTATGAAATAATTCCTTCTCAAGTAGAAAGAAATACAGTTTCAAAAAATAACAATTACATCCTCTTAGACAAAGGATCATCTCACGGAATTAAGCCAGGAATGGGGGTCATAGGCCCATCTGGGATAGTAGGACAAGTAAAAACTGTGTCTACTAATTTCTCAAAAGCTGTTTCATTATTACACTCAGGCATCAGGGTATCCTGTGCTATTAAAAGAAATAATACCATTGGTTCCGTTCAATGGGATGGTGAAGATATCAATGAAGCAAAATTAAAATATATTCCTAGGCATGTACCCATTGCAATAGGTGATACCATTCTAACCTCTGGATTCAATTCAGTATTTCCTGAAGGCGTTCCTGTTGGTTATATTCAAACAATTGATGTTAGAGATAATGAATCTTTTTATGATATTGATATTAAGCTTGCGACTACTTTTTACAATCTCAGTATGACTTATATCATCAAGGATAAATTCCAAGTTGAAATAGATAGTCTAAATATATTAACGACGGAATGAGCCAGAAAAGTATCATATTTTACCTCTTGAGTTTAATTGGCTATGTCTTTTTACAAGCTGCATTGCTTAATAAATTGATCATTGCAAACACAGCTTTTTGTTTCTTTTACGTGGGCTTTTTGCTTTTTTTACCTCTCAATACTGATAAGCTGGTACAACTGATCCTTGGTTTTTTAATTGGTTTGACCATAGATGTTTTTGGTGATACACTGGGAATTCATAGCATCTCTTGCGTATTCATCATGTTTGCCAGACCCTATTGGATAAAAATCTCGATAGGTGACCAAGTGGACAGTAATAGTTTTATAAACTTACAAGAAATCAGCTTACCAAGTATGTTGATTTATAGCACTCCTTTAATATTTATACATCATTCTTTCGTTTTTTTATTGGATAGTATAGGTTCTGGCACCAATTATAATACCTTTCTGAAAATTTTATTCAGTACATTTTTTACTTTTACTACGCTGTACATTATACAGTTATTCCTTACTCCTACACAAAAGAAATAACCTATGTTTAAGCAAAGAGCAATTGTCATTTATTCTATAACCGCTTTAGTAGGAATTATCTTTTTAATCAGGTTATTCACTATACAGGTTGCCGACGATAAGTACCAGATAGAAGCTGATACTCGCACTATTGCTCCTTTTGTGGAATACCCCTATAGGGGGTTGATTTATGATAGGAATGACAATTTACTGGTACATAATGCGCCTGCCTTTGACCTAATGGTCATCAGAAAACAGGCGGTTGGTGTAGATACTTTAGCACTCTGCAAACTGTTAGATATCACTAGAGAAGATTATATCAGTAAAATCAGAAAAGCGGATCACATCAGGCCTTCTTTGTTTTATGAGATGCTTTCTAATACGGAGTATGCCCATATCCAAGATCAGCTGATCAATTTCCCAGGTTTCTTCGCTGTTCCCAGAACTGTACGTAGTTATCCACATAAATCTCTTGCCAATGTACTGGGTTATGTAGGGAAAATAAGTAGACGACAACTAGATAGAGACACCGTCAATTATTACAAACAAATAGATTATATCGGCAAAAGTGGGATAGAAAACCGGTATGAACCTGCCTTACGGGGTAAACGTGGGATTAAGTTTAAAAAAGTCAATAATCGCAGGTTAATAACTGGAGCTTTTAGAGATGGTGAATGGGATACACTTTCTGTTCCTGGAGATAATATTAAACTAACCATAGATTTAGAACTACAAAAATATGCTGAAAAATTACTGGCAGGAAAAGTAGGGAGTCTTGTGGCTATTCAACCTTCTACTGGGGAAATTTTAGCTTTGGTTTCTACACCATCCTACGATCCCAACTTGCTTACAGGAAGAAAATTCAGTGAAAATTTTGCGGTCATTCAAAAGGATTCATTAAAACCTATATTCAATAGGCCACTAAGGGCACGATACGCCCCGGGGTCAATGTTTAAAACAATTCAGTCATTACTTGGCCTTCAGGCTGGCGTAATTACGGCTAATGAAAAGATTTATTCTGATAAAAGCCTTATTGGAGATTTAGCACCCACTGGGTATTATGATGTAAAAAGAGCCATTAAATTATCTTCCAATAACTATTTTTTTAAAGTCTTTAGAAGGTTGATCGATAATAGGGCCAATAAAAACTCTTTTATAGATAGTAGGATTGGCTTAGAAAAATGGCAAAAAGCAGTTAACAAATTTGGCTTGGGTGTCGATCTAGATATTGATATTTCTGGTGCATTTGAAGGGACTGTACCTGGTACTAAACTATATGATCGTTATTATGGGAAGAACCGATGGAAATTCTCTAATATTTACTCATTAAGTATAGGACAAGGCGAATTACAGGTGACTCCTTTACAAATGGCAAATTTAGGAGCATTATTAGCCAACAGAGGCTATTTCTATTCGCCACACATTATCAAGTCAATAGGAAATGCAGATGAAATTCCTGAGAAATATACTAGAAAAAATTATGTGGGTGTAGATAGTATCCATTTTGAACCCGTATTAGAAGGCATGGCCCTTGTAGTAAAAGAAGGGTCTGCCACTAGAGCCAATGTAAAAGATATTGAATTCTGTGGAAAAACAAGTACAGTTGAAAATAGTGCAGGTGAAGATCATTCTGGTTTTATGGGGTTTGGCCCAAAAGATAACCCCGAAATAGCTATTGCGGTCTATGTGGAAAATGCAAGTTGGGGGGGAAGAGCTGCTGCTTCTACAGCCAGCTTAGTCATGGAAAAATATATCAGAGGGCATATCACTCGTCAGTGGTTAGAAGATTATGTATTAAAAGGTGAATTCATCTATTGAGAAGACTACAAGGAACATATCAATATGATTGGGTAACAATTACCCTTTACTATGTCCTCTTATTAGTGGGTTGGGTAAGTATCTATGCGGCCACTTATGATGAGACTTCCACACAAACAATATTTAGTTTAGGGATTAACTCAGGTAGGCAGCTTTTATGGATTGGCACTAGTGTTTTTATCGTAATAGGAATTCTGTTAATAGATTTCAGGCTTTATGAAACAGCTTCTTATCCCATTTATATAGCTTTTTTAATATCACTTCTTCTGGTGCTATTTTTTGCAAGAGAGATCAGTGGATCCAGGTCATGGTTTGAAATTGGTTCATTTAAAATACAGCCTGCTGAATTCACTAAGTTTGCTACGGGGCTGGCATTAGCAAAGTTTATTAGCAGCATGGGAGGTAAAGATCTCTCTAAGGTTAAAAATCAAGCAATTTGTCTTGCAGTAATTGGTCTACCTTCTTTACTGATTTTAATACAAGGAGATGCTGGCTCTGCCATGGTTTTCGCTTCACTCATTTTAGTGCTTTATAGAGAAGGACTATCCCCCATTCCTCTTTATATGGGACTCTATTTAATCATTCTTTTTGTATGTTCCTTACTGGTTCAAAACCTGATTATCGTTATTGTGCTTATTATTTTAGCATTGGTGGGTATAGGGATCACTATTAAAAAAATGAGACAATGGTTACTGATATTGGTCGTTTTTGTGCTCAGTTTGGGCTTTGTTTTCAGTGTAGATTTCATCATCAACGATGTACTCAAACCGCATCAGAGGCAAAGGGTTCTTTCTCTGGTAGATCCTAACGTAGATCCTACCGGGAAAGGCGTAAGGTATCAGACTAAAAACTCTATGGTTACCATAGGTTCTGGAGGGTTAACAGGAAAAGGTTTTTTAAATGGCTCTCTTACGCAGGGGGATTTTGTCCCTGCACAAAGTACGGATTTTATTTTTAGTACCATAGGGGAGGAATATGGCTGGTTGGGAACTACAGGTTTGCTCATTCTCTTTATGACACTATTTTTTCGGTTGATACAATTAGCAGAACGACAAAAATCAAGGTTTGCACGTATTTATGGCTATGTAGTATTCGCCATTTTATTTTTTCACTTCACCTTAAATATATCAATGGTTATTGGGTTATTCCCAGTTATCGGGATACCTCTGCCCTTTTTAAGTTATGGTGGTTCTTCTTTATGGTCATTTACTATTCTATTGTTTATCTTTTTGAAGTTAGATGCTCATAGGATGCAGATTTTGGAACGGTAATTAATTAGAAATTATGAATTTTTAATCCCTAAGGGATATTAATTCCCCGACTCTTGAGTCGATCATTAAATTATTGCCCATAGATACCCCGTACCCTTGGGTCGGGGTTGGTTCATTTCGTTAGATAGGATTGCAAACCCAAGGGTAAGTAGACAAGCATTACAGTTAAAAATTAAACCCGAATGATGCATTAGACTTTTAAGAGAAAATCATAAATGGCTGTTAGACAGCTGCCTAAATTCTGATTTGCAAAGCAGACATAGTCACCATTATGGTGAGTAGGAAATTAGGGTTTAAGTGGCTAAATGGCTGTTAGTTATGGTTTGCATCAAATTTCTATTGCATCATTCGGGTTAAATGCGCGCTAGATAAAATAGCGTGAGTTTGTGAGTGAGTATAGAGAAGAGTTTCGTTGAAACAACTACTCCCTAAACTTTCTAAAAATAACTT
>CALGOB010000227.1 GCA_937958005.1 uncultured Cyclobacteriaceae bacterium | reverse complement strand
AAACCTTTCTACTATGGCAATGAGGACAGGGTTTCTTTTTTCGACGTTTAGAAACTGCTTCTTGAGCTAAATCCAATACATCACCCTCTAACTCTTGCTCCTGAAGTAATTCATTCAACAACAAAGAACGTGAGGATACGGATAATTCTTTTATTAGCAGTTTTATCTCTTCTTTTGAAACCATCTTTAAATATATACAAATTTGCTGTTATAAATAGAACTTAGCCCTAAATGGTAATATATTTATATAATTGAAGTTTGTCTATAAAGTCAAATTCTCGCCCACAATTGTGTCTTCACAATCGTTTATCCATGATTTAGAAGGAGTTTGTAGAGACACAAACTCAGGCGAACGGTATATTATGGGCAGACTCTAATTAAGGGTGGTTTAGTAACTTTCCGTTATGCAAAGAGTAAGTTTTGCATCCTATCATCAGAAGAAAGATAGGTATGTAGAAAAGCAGCAATGCGAATGGTTAAGCAAGGGAAAAAGAAGAAAGAAATTGCCCAGACCTTTAGAGTATCGGTCAACACAATTACTAACTGGGTGAAACGCTATAAAGCACATGGTTCTAAAAGGCTTGCAGACAATGTTAGGCGTGCCAGAGGACAAGAACCTCCTGTCAACAGATCGGGATGCATATCCAAGGTATGATTGCCGATACCACGCCTGATCAGCTAAAGTTGGATTTTGCCTTATGGACACACAAAAGCGGTTTTAGAATTAGTTAAAAGAGAATTTTCCATCAAATTAGGCTTGACCAACAAGGGGGATTACCATTGGCAAATGGAGTTTTAGTCCGCAGAAGTCTAAGAAAAGAGCTTATAAACAATGTTCCAAGAAAGTTCAGAAGTGGTTAGATGAAGAAATATCCCACAATCAAAACAAAAGCCTAACAAGAAAATGTAGAGATTCATTGGGGAGATGAGACAAAGGTAAAAATCAATCGTAACCATGGGCGTAGTTATGTGCTTAAAGGCAAGACCCCAACCAAATCCAGTATGTCCAAACGTTTCTCTGCCAATATGATCTGTACGGTAACTAATCAGGCAAAAGTTCAGCTCATGATTTATTCTGATACGATGAATGCAGATAGGTTAATTGAGTTTATGAGCCAACTGATCAAAAGTGTGGATAAGAAAATAGTCCTTGTCTAGGGTGATTTGACGGTTCATCATAGTAAAATAGTCAAGTAAAGATGGGACTAAAGAACAAATCAAAGTGTTTTCTTACCTTCTTATGCTCCGGAAAGAAATCCTGATGAATACCTCAACTGTGATCTCAAGTAGTGTATTTCAAACATGAAAGCATACGATATGCGCCTTAAATAAAAGTTAATTACCGTTGGGTTCATAATACCAATTTATGTTTGTGGGGGCGTATAAGGTATTTTAGTAAATTTGATTTTGACAAAACGGTTTCCAGCTGGGACAAAAAGCGCAAGCATAGCATCGCTATGGTGAGTGTTAACGCATGGTAAGTAATGAACAAACTCCGACCCAGTGTCTCTACTGAGAAGGCTGGTGCTTGCAGAAGAGTGTGAGATTGGTTCATTATTGAGAAACACGAAAATGGCCTTTTATGATAATTTTTCAGTAAAGTAGTTCTGCTTTTTTGCATTCAATACTAGTGTGAGAGAGTATTGGATAATCAATAGAAAACCACCAATACTCAAGAACAGAGTCAGCGGTTCACATACAACAGTTAATATACATTTTCAGAAAGCAATCGGGTTGGCAATAGAGAACTTAATTTAACCTGCAACTGCCGAAAAATGGTCAGAGATAATTTTGCGAGTAAATCAAGCTTGGATAATGCGAGTTTAAATCAAGCAACTACTATCTATGGCGTAATACAAAGAAATTGGGTGATTGGGTAGTCCATTGTCATAATAGGATATTGTCCTCGTCTGACACAGACTTCAATGTCGAAAATGCCTTTGGCGTACAAATGAACCAAACCCCGACCCAAGGGTACGGGGTATCTATGGGCAATAATTTAATGATCGACTCAAGAGTCGGGGAATTAATATCCCTTAGGGATTAAAACCCCTCTTTTAGAAAAGCTAGATAGAGTAGTTTATCCACAGTTTTTTCTACTACTGTAGACTTTATTCTACAGTGTGTCCGGCAAAAACTAGGAACATAGGAATTTTAGGCTCATGGCACAACTTTTGGTCAATAAATAGAAAAATAATACAGACATGATTAATATAAAAAATAAGAAAAAGAGATTTCAAGTTTCAAAAGTATTTGCAGTATGCCTTATTGGGATTTTAGGATCGCTACCCTTACATTCTAAAGCGCAAAACTATGACAGCTCAATTGGATTACGTGCAGGGGGAACAAGTGGCTTTACATATAAAAAGAACCTTAAAAGCAACACATCTTTTGAAGGATTATTAGGCTTGTGGAATAATGGTTTTGGAATTACCGCACTTGTAGAAAAAAATGTATCTGCTTTTGATACACCAAACCTTTCATGGTACTATGGTGCTGGTGGTCATTTTGCAATATATGGCAACAATGGAAATGGTTTTGCTAGGGGAGAAAGAAGGGCTGATTCTGGAGATTTAGGAATTGGAGTAGATGGTATCCTCGGATTAGAATATAAGTTTGACGACATACCATTTTCTATGAGTATTGGTGTGAAACCATTCTTGGAATTTGATACTTCCGGTAATACATTCCTTGCTATTGACCCTGGTTTTGGAATCAGATATATCCTCAAATAAAAACATTATTAGGGTATCGATTCCAACATCTTATTCGCTTCGGTCGATCATTTGAATATATTTCTATTTCTCACATATTAACGTACCTGCGTAGATTTAATGCCGTTTTTTCAAATGGACACAATGTTTCAGGGATAGCTTTCTCTAGACTGTTATAAACGGAGAAAATCATCTGCACTTCTTGTTAATGTGTTGGAGAAATACCGTGCCCTATTATTCAAAAAACAGCCTTAAGTTGATTGGAATAGTTTTAAGAAGAAGACATCATTTTTGAACATTTTTAAACAAAAAGAGAATTATGAAAAATAATAAAAAACATTTTATGGGAAGCTTTGGAGCAGTGGATATTCTCGAAGACTTCCCCAGAAAAAACAATAATGACTTGAATCCCTACACGGGAATCTCGGAAAATAATGAGAACATAAAGTTAGAAATAGGTTTACCTAAATTCGATAAAAAAGATATTACGGTTACAATAACCGATAGGATTGTTTTCATCCAAGGAGTTAAACCTAAAACGACTCAGTTATCTAAAGGATCAAAAGGTAAAAAACTGATTCAAAAAAGAGTGGAATTTAAGAAGTCATTCAGAGTGCCTAATTGCATTGAAACTAGAGACATTAGTGTAACATATAAAGACAAAATTTTGAGCCTCATAATGCCTAAAAATAATTTGTATTTTGGTGATTTAGAGTGGGTTAATTAAAGTAGAAGTTAATATTCTTTTAACTATTAAATCCATTTATATGATAAACTAAATAAAAACAATTAGCGAAAATCTCATTTTAAAATTACTAGTATCCGAGAAAAGGTTTTCATTTTTATACATTTTGGAGGGTTGGCACGGTACGCCGTCGCGGTGATCATTTAGCGGGGTGTGCGAGACGGTCGGCCGCTGCCGGGTTTAGGGTGGGAGCTTTAAATTATTCGCCAAGCGACCCTGTTGATTTTTTTGGCGGCCGCGGTCCTTTTCTCATCAACAAGGCC
>CALGOB010000226.1 GCA_937958005.1 uncultured Cyclobacteriaceae bacterium | reverse complement strand
TTTGCTATATCTTCTTTGATAAGTTGTTTAGTTTCGACAGCTTTGAGGTATTTGCTTCCATTGTGTTCTATCGCTGTTACTACCTGAACATCTGTTACTTCTTTAATACGCTTAGACCCGCATTACTCACAGGGATTCCGCGTTAAAAAATGATCATCTAATTTTAGACATAAATAACAGATAAAAAAGGTGGTTTCACCAGTAATCCATCTGATTTTTAACAGTTTTATGAAAATCACTCCCCAATTCTGATAACTTTTTATCCATTTTGCTTTCGAAAAGTTTAAAAGCGGAATCCCTGATTCATAATTACTAATTATTTGTTTGATAAACTTAAGTAAAAAGGTAACCAAGTAACCACAACTCCAATAGCTACTTATTTCTTTTCAAAATCAGCAATCGTCTTTTCGATTATATCACAGCATTCATTTAACTGCTCTTCCGTCATAACTAATGGTGGTGCAAAACGAATGATATTTCCGTGAGTAGGTTTAGCAAGTAAACCATTGTCTTTTAATGCCACACAAATATCCCAGGCAGTAGAACTGTCTTCTGAATCATTGATTACTATAGCATTCAACAGCCCTTTACCCCTTACTAAATTCACCAAGGAAGAAGTCTGTATAAATTTGTTCAATCTATCTCTGAATAACTGGCCTAATTTTCTAGCATTTTGAGAAAGGTTTTCATCTTTAACTACTTCTAGTGCCGCTATGGCTACTTTAGCTGCTAAAGGATTACCTCCAAAGGTAGATCCATGTTGACCTGGCTTAATGACGTCCATTACATCATTATTGGTCAAAACAGCTGAGACTGGATAAACACCACCAGAAATAGCTTTACCCAAGATTAACATATCGGGTTTGGTATAAGTGGTTTGTTGCTCACAATGTCCAGCACAATTACAATCCCCACATACTCTTAATAATGCTCCAGTTCTGGCAATACCAGTTTGAATTTCATCTGCTATGAATAGGACTCCATATTGCTCACATAAAGCTTTGGCTTTAGGTATAAAACCTTCATCGGGTACAAATACACCAGCCTCTCCTTGGATGGGCTCTACCAGAAAAGCAGCAATATCTTCTTTCTTCAATGCTTCCTCTAAAGCAGCTAAATCATTATATGGCACTTTTAAAAAACCATCTGTATATGGGCCAAAATTCTTGCGTGCATCTTCGTCATTAGAAAATGAAATGATGGTAGTGGTACGTCCGTGGAAATTGTTTTCAGCTACTATAATTTGTGCCTTATTTTCCGCAATTCCTTTCTTTTCATAGGCCCATTTTCTGGCAATTTTTATAGCCGTTTCTACCCCTTCTGCCCCTGTATTCATAGGTAATACCTTGTCAAAACCAAAGTAGTTTGTTAAGTACCTTTCATATGGTCCTAATGCATCATTATAAAAAGCCCTGGAGGTGAGTGTAAGTGTTTGTGCCTGTTCTGTTAGGGCGCCAATAATTTTTGGGTGACAATGTCCTTGGTTGACAGCAGAATAAGCAGATAAGAAATCAAAATACTTCTTACCTTCTACATCCCATACATAAACCCCTTCACCTTTAGCAAGAACTACTGGTAAGGGGTGATAATTATGTGCTCCGTGCTTGTCTTCTAAAGCAATTAGGTCTGCTGAAGTCAAATTCTCCTTTAATGTCGTCGTACTCATTAATATTAGGTTTAAATAATATGAAAAAACACTACTCATCACGGAGAGCAGTCATCCTTTCCTCGATTATGTAGGCCAACGGAGAGAAATCATCCTGATAAAAGCTTCAAATCAATAAAACCTTCTAAAAAACAAAGATTATTTGAACCCTTCAAAAACAAATTTAATAAAATTCTTAGTTATCAGCCCTAAGAAATTGGGTCAAGCAACAGATCTTTTAAACAAACTTTTTCCAAAATAGCATTCCCGTATTGTCAAATAAAATAATTGCTGGATGCTTGTTCTATATTCTACCTTGCGGCTTAGTATCTATTATTTTAGCGCTCTTTTCTAAACTCTTTAAGTCAAAACTATTTTCCACCCAATGAACCAACCCCGACCCAAGGGTACGGGGTATCTATGGGCAATAATTTAATGATCGACTCAAGAGTCGGGGAATTAGGTATCCCTCAGGGATTAAATCGATTCAAAAATTATTATGTAATTCAAAACGCGAACACACTTTTTTTAAAAGTATATTTAGAACGTAATAGTTTGATAAACAATATTTTACATTCTAAATACTTTCCATTTAGAAGTAACAAGAAATAAGTTTATGCTAGAAGCGTTACATCAACAATCAAGTCATTTAGCAGAGGCCAAGTTTGGATTTAATTAAATTATTCCGATATTTGCAGTCCGATTTTAAAAAAGGCAGAAAAATGGCACGAGTTTGCGATATTACAGGAAAGAGACCAAGAGTGGGAAACAATGTTTCTCATGCTAATAATAAAACCAAGAGGAAATTTTATCCAAATCTTCAAAAGAAGAGGTTTTATATTCCAGAAGAGGATAAGTGGATTACTTTAAAAGTTTCTACTTCAGCTATTAGAACCATTAATAAAAATGGTATTACGGAAGTTCTAAAAAAGGCACGTAAAAACGGAAATGTTTTAGTATAATCGTAGATAATCTCTACGGTATGATAAACATCAAAATATTATCGATAATCCTAATTTTCACTGGAAAGTTAGGATTTTCTTTTGCCCAAGAAGCTAACGGACCATCAGATTTACTTTCCAACTCCTTTCATCAAGACAGAAGGGAAGTCCTTAGGAGTAAACTACCCAAAAACTCTGTTGCCGTATTTTTTGCAAGTCCAATCAGAAATAGATCTAATGACGTTGATTTTATTTATCACCAAGACCCAGATTTCTATTACTTGACAGGTTATCGAGAACCACATGCTCTTTTGCTTGTATTCAAAGAGGAACAAGTTACCAAAAATGGAAATACCTATAATGAGTTGATTTTTGTACAACCAAAAAATGAACGTGCGGAAATGTGGACTGGTGTGAGACTAGGCACAAATGGCACCAAAGAACAATTGCAAATCCTCAATGCTTTTCCCAATACAGATTTCCAATCTTACGATATTGAATTTAAAAAATTTGATAAAATCCTATTCTACGATTTTAGAAATGATGTGAGGGATACTAGAGCAGCCGGAGACTTATTTGATTTAATTGATCAATTTAAAGAGAAGGCTAACTACAATCAAGAGGAGCTTGCTTTTGAGCCTAAAAAGAACAATTTGGACGCTGTTTCATTAAAAGGCTTTATGGATGATCTCAGGGGCATTAAAGAGCCAGTGGAGATAGGATTGATCAGAAAGGCAGTAGACATATCTTGTATAGGCCAAGCAGAGGTAATGAAAGCAATTAAGCCAGGGATGTCCGAGAGGGAAATACAAGGAGTACATGAGTTTGTTTTTAGGAAATATGGTTCTGAATACCAAGGATACCCCTCTATAGTGGGAGCAGGAAAGAATGGTTGTATTTTGCATTACATTGAAAACTATAAGCCCGAAATCAATAGCAAGGAGTTAATTCTAATGGATCTAGGGGCTGAATATAGAGGCTATACTGCTGATGTTACACGCACTATTCCTGTTAATGGGAAGTTCTCCAAAGAACAAAAAGCAATTTATGACTTAGTTTATAAAGCACAGGATGCTGCTATCAACGAGTCTAAAGCAGGAGTTTCATTTAAATATACTGTAGGGGTTGCAAGAAAGATAATCAACGAAGGCTTGTTTGAACTAGGCATAATAGACAGTATCAATCAGCCTCATTTGTATTTCCCACATGGTCTATCACATCATATTGGTTTAGATGTGCATGATAAAGGCAATTACGATAAAATGGAAGCCAATATGATTATCACGGTAGAGCCTGGTATTTATATTCCTGAAGGGGCAAAATGTGATAAAAAGTGGTGGGGTATCGCAGTAAGGATAGAAGATTGTATTTTGATAAAAGAATCAGGGCGGCCAGAATTGTTGTCTGATCTTGCACCCAGAAAAAGTGAGTTGATAGAAAAGATGATGAAACTATCTAGCCCACTAGAAAAATTTACCTTACCAGAACTTGATAAATAATTCGATTTACTTGCTTCTATTAGAATTAAATTTCTATATTTGCAATCCAATTTTTCAAAGTGATCTAGAAAATGGCAAAGAAAGGAAATAGAGTGCAGGTAATATTAGAGTGTACTGAACATAAAGAAAGTGGCCAACCTGGTACTTCAAGGTACATTACTACCAAAAACAGGAAAAATACTCCTGAAAGGATAGAGTTAAAGAAATATAACGCTGTTCTAAGAAAATATACAGTTCATAAAGAAATTAAGTAGACATGGCAAAGAAAGTAGTTGCAACGCTTAAGACTAAAGGTGGCGTAAAATATGCAAAAGTTATCAAGGCAGTAAAGTCGGATAAAACAGGTGCATATACCTTCAAAGAGGAAATGGTTACAGAAGATAAGGTAAAAGAAGTTTTAAAGTCTAACTAACCTTAACTTTAAAATATTATTACTATTAATCAAAGTCCCTCATAGGGACTTTTTTGTTTAATAAATGTAACTGATCTATGGGAATACTTGGTTTTTTCTCAAAAGAGAAAAAAGAAAGTCTTGATAAAGGACTTGAAAAAAGTAAGGAGAGTTTTTTCAGTAAATTAGGAAAGGCTGTCGTTGGTAAGTCATCTGTAGATGATGAAGTACTTGATGAATTAGAAGAAGTATTAATTACATCAGACGTTGGGATTGATACTACTTTAAAGATTATATCTCGTATTGAAGAGAGGGTTGCCAAAGATAAGTACCTGAATACAAAACAATTAAATTCTATTTTAAAAGAAGAAATAGCAAATCTTCTTGAGGAAAATAATACAAAGGATTTAGCTGATTTTGAATTACCAAGTGATTATAAACCACACGTAATATTAGTAGTAGGGGTTAATGGAGTAGGAAAAACTACTACCATTGGTAAGCTTTCAGCTCAGTTCAAAAACAAAGGGAAAAAAGTGATTTTAGGAGCTGCTGATACCTTTAGAGCGGCAGCTGTAGATCAATTGAAACTTTGGGGAGAAAGGACAGGCGTTACGGTTGTTTCCCACGGAATGAATACAGATCCAGCTTCAGTTGCATTTGACACTGTTAAAACTGCAGTTGAAGAGAACGCTGATCTTGTGATTATAGATACTGCAGGAAGATTGCATACCAAGGTTAATTTGATGAATGAACTCTCAAAAATCAAGAAAGTAATTCAGAAATTTATTCCTGAAGCCCCACATGAAGTTATGCTTGTTCTGGATGGGAGTACCGGTCAAAATGCATTTATACAGGCCAAAGAATTTACGAAGGCTACAGAAGTTACTTCTTTAGCAATTACCAAATTAGATGGAACTGCTAAAGGTGGTGTCGTGATTGGGATTAGTGATCAATTTAAAATTCCTGTAAAATATATAGGTGTAGGTGAAAGGGTGGAAGATTTACAGGTTTTTAACAAAATTGAATTTGTAGATTCATTTTTTAAAGTCTAAACTATGGATGTAACTCTTAAGCAGGCGATTATGCTACTTAATTCTCTTATCTATCATTATCATGGGTTAGATGCAGAAGAAGAAGAGTTATTACAGGTAACAGCAGATAAATATGATGCAAATGAAGCCTTAACTTGGGCAAATAACTTCATTGCCGAAGACTATATTTCTGCATTTGAGAGATCAAAAAATTTCCTTAAACCTATTTTCTTGACTTTACCTAAAGAGAAAGCAATTGCATATCTTGATGAAATATGGGAAGGCAATTATGACAAAGGTTATGTAACTGAGATGGAGTTATCTGCCATGAAACAATTAGCAAAAGATTGGAAAATTTCACCTGAATTTGAAGTCATAATTGCTTCTAAAGAATCCTAGCATTTTATAACTAGTTTTTTTTAAAAATATATTCAACATTGGAGTTTATCACGGTAACATGATTATGATTACTTTGTTACCTTTTTACTCAAGTTTATCAGCAAACAATTAGTAATTACCTTGATAGGCTCAGAAAAGCAGAATTTAGAAGGAGTTTGATCTACACAAAACCAACCGTGATAATGTCTATTACTGATGGTGTTTCACAAAGCACCACTTTAAATTTGAGTTATACGAAAGAACTCCTTGTCGCCACTAAAAATGAACACAAAAATCAAAGTCTATAGTTAGTACAGGTATTATTAAAGACTCATCATGTCCTTAAACCTAGCTGCTTGTCTTCGGCTTACTTCTATTTTTTCACCGCCTTTTAACTGCACCATTAATCCACCGTTAAACCAAGGTTCTATCGTATCTACCCACCCAAGGTTAATAATATGTTTTCTACTCGCTCTGAAAAAGCTTCTATCGTCCAGTTTCTCGTCTAGTGCATTAAGAGACTTGTGAATCATAGGTTTGTTTTTTTCAAAATATACCTTGATGTAATTACCGTCAGATTCAAATAACCGAACATCTTCTAATTTCACAAACCAACACCTGTCTCCATCTTTTACAAATACTTGATCTGTAGCTCCTAGTTTTTTGACAGGGGTTGTATCCTCTTTCTCCTTTTTTTCATCATGGGACAAAAGCTTATTGATGGTTTCAGCTAGTCTTTCAGGATTTATAGGCTTGAGTAAATAATCTAATGCATTGTAATCAAAGGCCTTGATGGCAAATTCATCGTAAGCAGTGGTAAAAATTACCTTAGGAGAAGAATCAAGCATTTCCAATAACTCAAATCCAGTTTTCCCAGGCATTTGTATATCCAAAAATATTAATTCTGGTTTCAACGATTGAATTTTTTCAAAAGCTTCATCTGCATTGACGGCCTCACTTAATATTTCAATCTCAGGATAACCATCCAATAAAGAAGTAAGTTCTTTTCTCGCCAATCTTTCGTCGTCTATAATTAATGTTTTCATATTGTCTCTGGAATCACTATTTCAGTTAATACTGTATCTTCACTTTCGTTTTTTATAGTAAAGCTGGCTTCCTCTCCATAAATCAAATGTAATCGCTTTATGGTATTATTCAATCCAAACCCACTATTGGTGTCATTTTTATTACTATTATATTGCCCGCTGTTCCGGACTTGTATTAGTAACGTATGATTGATTACTTGAGTTTTCAATGAAATGTGGCCACCATTGGTCAGGTTTGAAACACCATGTTTAATGCCATTCTCAACAATGGTTTGTATCATCATAGGGGGTACATTGAAATCAAAAGTTTCTGGAGCTATGTTGAAGAAGAATTGCAATCTTTCTTCATATCTAATAGATTCTAATTCTAAATAATCTTTTACAGTAGTTAGTTCATCATTAAAACTAATCAATCTTTTTTTATCTAATATCAACGAGCTTCTCAAGATGTTTGACAATCTGGTAATTGCTGTTTTAGATTTATTGGGATTCTCATCTACTAATGCCCTGATACTGTTTAATGCATTAAAAATAAAGTGAGGGTTCATCTGAGCTTTCAAATTATTAATTTCAAACTCATTGATAGCCGCTTCATATTGTAGTGATTTGTTGTATTTTTCTAGGTAATGATAGGTAAAGTAAATACTGCTCCAAAGGAATAGAAAAAGCGAATCTTGTGAAATGTTTAGGATAATGTCTTTGGTTTCAAGCGTTTCATTGTTTTTGAAGAATAAAAATGCCAGAAATGAACTTGTATTTATTACTTCTAATAATACAAATAAAAAGGCCATAGTAGGAATCAATTTAGGCCAACTAAGTTTGAGTAGACCCCATTTAATAATTACTAAGCGGTATAAGTGTGTCAGTAAAATATTGAAAATAGCCTGATAGATCTCTACAACCGTTTGATCAGGATCATAATAATTATTTGCTGTATAGTACAAGAATATTTGCACAAAGGCATAAACACCCCAGCCAATGATCTGACAAATCCAGTAAATCGTATATTTATTCATGCAAAATGTATATTAGTCACTTCTTTAAGCAACTGAAATAAAATTTATTTAGAAGGAGTATTTTCAATCTAAACCAAGCTAGAATTATTAATTGTTTTACGATAGAATAACTATTGTCAATGTATTATGTAGCTAGGCGAAAAGTAAAACTAAAAAATCACTCATTTTCCCATTGTAAAATAATAGGGCTGATGCATGACAATTAATTTAAACATATTGTGATTGTGGTTATTTAACTACTTGAATACTTTGCTTGATTGTTTTGCCGCTAATTTATGCTAACATACTCTCCTTTTAGCTAGTTTCCTGCAGCCCCATGCTCCACTATTTGCTCCATTTCTACTTCTTTCATTAAATAAAAAACCTTGTTTTTCCGACCTATGCTGAATAAAGTAATTTCAACAGCTCCGCCATTCCCGTTGAATACTATGGTAGAACGATCTTGCAATAAGTTTGGAAAAACCTTTAAGTTGTCAGGGTTAATAATGTCAAACCGTTCAAAATCCCTGAAAATAACATCTGAAATAGCTACTTGGTCTTTCAAAAATCATTGACCCAACAAAGAAGAATAAACCTGCCTAAAATCACCCTGTTGCATAAGATGTAGTTGAGTAATCTGCATTCTAGAGAATGACAGGGTTCTTCCTAATAACTCCACCTTTTACGGCATTTCCAAAATCAAATAATGGGGCAGCAGCTCCGTAGTTTGTATCCCTACTTGTATTTGAGATATCCCTTCTACCAAATTCTGAAAATGTCATATCTACTATCTGATCAGCTATGCCTAAGAGTTCAAGGCCTAACTAGCACAAAAGCGTTTGTTATAAAAATACTGTTTAGATTTTTATACTTCTGATACTACTTAATTAGGAAACTAAATTAAAAACAATATTTAATTATGAAGTTAAGATTTATCAAACATTCAAGCGCAATTGTCGCTCTATTAACTGTTTTTTTATGGTCATGTAGGGACTGGGAACCAGGTGACGATGAAGTAAATGGTAGTGTCACTTTTGATTTTCAATCAGCCATTAATTCATCAGGAAGGTTAGCTACTGACGAAGAAGTATCCAGTACCATCGTGACCATTGCTTCCGTAGATGGAAACATAATTTATGAATCAGAGTGGATAGATATAGTCCAATTTGGGGAAGAATTCGTGAGCGAGCCTATTTCATTAGAAGC
Organism: uncultured Cyclobacteriaceae bacterium; assembly: GCA_937958005.1. Taxonomy (GTDB): domain Bacteria; phylum Bacteroidota; class Bacteroidia; order Cytophagales; family Cyclobacteriaceae; genus JANSWY01. The sequence goes on along the minus strand of CALGOB010000226.1, from coordinate 2,116 downwards.
AGGAGATTATCAATTAACAAAATTTATCCTCTTAAATAAAGATGGTGATGCTATTTATGCAAGCCCTATAGAATCATCAGAGTTTGCTTATCTGGTAGAAAACCCTCTTTTTATTGATTTTACTGTTAACAACAATGAAACCACCAAAGTAATCCCAGAAGTATTAAGTACCAAAGAATCAAGTCCAGCGAGCTTCGGTTATGCTACTTTTAGCTTTACACCTGTGGAAACTTTCAACTTTCTAGTAGGCGTATTTGCTTATGATACAAACACCCTCAATTTCGAATTGACAGAAGCTCCATTAACCATTACTTCTGCAGAAGATACCCTTTATGTAACTACTTTATCTGCTTCTACCAATAACTTGAGAGTCAATGATGGATTTGATACTTATACGCTTACGATAAAAAAACCAGGTTTTAGCAAATACCAAATGACTTTTAACAATGAGGAGTTAAAAGCTTATTTTGAAGCCAGTCCTGAAGGGCCTTTAGAAATAGTACTAAAAGAAAGTACTTTAGAAGATGGTTTAGTATCACTTTATGATTTCAAAGTAGGTTTTGATGCTGGAATCATCACAGGAGCAACTTTCACTGAAGATAGAAATGGAAATGCTGGTTCTTCTCTAAACTTTAACGGAAGAGATCATCAAGTTGAGGTACCTCAAACCTTAGATTTTAGCAACAACCAAATGACTGTTTCTGCATGGGTTACCCCTAAAGATTTCTACAGTGGCCCTTGTCAACAAAACTATATCATTGGAAACGTAGAATCTAACAACCCAGGTGTCGGTAATTGGTTTTTAGCCTATGGAGATAATGTAAATGATGGTCATCAGTGTAGAAACTTTAGCCCAGATAAAACTTCATTCTGGTACAGGATAAGTTTTGATGATGGCTCAGCAGGTGGTGTAGCAGATCCTGCTTTTATAGCCTTAGACCAAGCTTATCTAGCAGTAGGTACTTATGATGGAAGTGTAGCAAGACTCTACGTAAATGGCGTGTTAGTTGGTTCTCAAGAAAACAACAAAACACTTTCGGCTACTCCATCTCCATATATTATTGGGAAAGGATTAGATCACCCAAACTTACCGTATAATCTAAATGGCAATATAGACGAAATCAGACTTTACAACCGAGCACTCACTGCTGATGAAGTGCTAGAACTATATGAGCTTTAACCTTTAAAGGATACAATCTCCAGTATTCTTGGGTGGTAGAAATTCATATAAAATTAATTCCAAGTTAGCTAATAATTGTCAGGGTGTAATATTAATTGCATCCTGATTTTGTGTTAAACAAGGGTTAAATTTTAGAAAACCCACCCTGTTTATCAGTCTCACTATTAGAACTGCTTAACACAAGTTTGTCAAACTACCATAAACATGTCATGCTTCACTAATTGAGCTTTGTAAGGTCATAATGATTTTGTTGTAGAAAGTAAGATTTCTAAAGTGGGACAAGGCGTGAAAATCTTATTGTTTGAATCTTTGACAAGATTCGATCCCATCAATGAAATATTGACCCTTGATAGGAATTTCATCACCTTAAAAGGACTCTCTGTAAAGCAGATCAACTTTTGTATCTGTTTTAGTGCGAAGAATTTCAGATTTGCCAAACCAGTTATGGAACAGGAAGGCAATGATTTTATCACCGATTGGAACCTCCGCCCTAAGGAAAGAGAAAACAGTAAGAAAAATGGACTTGATTGCCACTCTTTAAAAGCCCGTGTTACAAAAGTCCAGTTCACCACAAGGGAAACTGAGTTACTTGTTTCCAGTTTGCTGGACACAGAAACCCATCCTGCATTATTCATAACAAACCATGACCTTGCGTAACAAGTAATTGATTTACTTAGTTTTATGATGAAAGACTTAAGAATTGACATAGCCCAAATTGGAGGAATGTCAATTTTACTCTACTGAATCGATTACGTTGATGATCAACCATTTAGCTTTTCTAATAATTATTTCCTTGGGGGCATCTCGAATTATTCGAGTTAAAGCAAGAAAGTTAAAAAAATGGTTTGAATATAGTTAAATAGACTTAGGACTTAGCTAATACATTTAAACCATCTAATAAAACATCCATCTCCTTGATGTTATTGTACAGATTCG
>CALGOB010000225.1 GCA_937958005.1 uncultured Cyclobacteriaceae bacterium | reverse complement strand
CAAAATGAGCTTTCAAAGACGAATTTGAGCTTATTTTCACAATAAGTATTAAAGATTATAACGGTTGATTTTGTATACCTAACATATCTGATCAATTTCTCTAGTTTAAGCGATCTGTGGGGACACAGATCAAGGCGATATTTGTAAATAAAAAGCTATAATAAATGAACCGTGATAAAGTCTATTGCACTGATTTTAAATTTAGAAAATACCAATACCTCACTTTTTGCTAGAATCCTTAAAACCGAGGTATTGAATTTATATATAAAAGGATAAATGTACTTTAAACAAGGGTTTTTGTCGTTTTTTTTTAAATTCAGAGAGACCCTATTTAGTTTAACTTAGAGGATAGAGTGCATTAATATGGGGCTCAAAAAGGTGAGTCAAGGCATGAGTTTGTAATAATTATGGAACTTACTAATATCATTGTTTATAATTTAATCCGCCTTATGTATTAGGCTTTTAAGAGAAAACCATAAATAGTTGTTAGCTATATGCTTAAAATCTTATTTTGGTTCTACTCGATACTATATGGGTTTATTTAGTTTGCTACCCTCTTCCAGATATTATAAATCGTTATAAAATTCTAGTTACTTTGAATAAAGGATACCGAAGCTGTCATGGAACATTGAAAAATGCAAAAGTAAAATAAGGCAGAATACAGAATAAATATTCTATAACCAGCCAAGGCACTATATCAAATGATATACTTTTTGCCATTTCAATCCTTGTTAGGTATTTTTTATTTCTTTAAAAACATCAATTAAACTAGTTTAAACACACTTTTCACTCAGCTGACAGGATAGGAAAGTAAGTTGACATTTTACAAATAACGAGATGCAATAAACTTGCTGTACGAAACTCCGTTACCATGAAGAATTTAAAAATAGAAACAAGTACCAAAGGATATATATGGTTTAACCCTGACAAGGGAATTTACCAAAACGGCACAAAAGAAGAATATTCTATATGTTATGCAAAAAGTAAGCAGCGAGAATTATGTTCACTAATACTAGAGTTAGTCAACGGTTCAGATCTCCTAGAAGATAAATTAGTAAAAGAACTTAATGCGGCAAGTGATCACATGGTCCAAAGCCAGTTAAAAGTAGTTTGTTAAGATTAGCAAATTTATTTTCCGTTCCTTTCAATTGAATGGTTAATAATGCAAAATGTTAAAGGCTTTCTCATATTGAGTTAGCCTTTTTTCCATACTAACTATATACCCAATTTGACCTTCCTTTAAATAGAATGAACCAACCCTGACCCAGTGCCTCTGCTGAGAAGGCTACGGAGTATTTATGGCAATAATTTAATGATCGACTCAGTGCCTCCGTAAAGAAGCTTCAGTGCTTGCCGAAGAATCGGAGTGCCCGCGCGGTTCTGTTTCTTCAGGGGTCCGCCCCCGCGGCATGGAAAAAATGAATCGGACTGCCGACGCAGAAAGCCTCTAATTTTAGGAATACTCAATTCTAGAGGGCCGCCGTGGAACGGTGTTTTTCAGGATAAGGAAAAACCCTTATTTAAATTGACTCAGGAGACATTTTTCTTAAATTTGAAATTTAGTTGGATGCCAGTAATAAAAAATTACCTCTAAAGTCTAATACGCTCTTTTATACCTAAACTGGTATTAGTTATAATCCTACTTTGTCATCTTAGACAAAAGTAGATACTTCATGCCTTTGGCTGTGTCTTCACAGCCAACCTTTACAATCTGCCAAGGTGGCAAGGAAACAGATTGGGGTATTTTAGTAAGATGACAAAGTAGGACTAATTTGAATCAAATTTATAATGCATCGTGTGTATTTAACATTATAGCCATTAAATGTCCATCCGTTATGGTTTTGAAAGATTATGCTGCACTAGAACTGTTGCTGCTGCTGTAGGCCTGTCTGGCTTGAAAACGGGATTGCTCAGACAAAACTGCTAAAAAAAATTAGCAGTAATTTGAAGGAACCATTGATTACTTAACACGCAATTGCCCTATCATATTATCAAATTCCCAGCAATTGTATAATAAAATTAGTATTTTTATACTACACTACACCCAATTGAAAAACGAGCCTAAAAATAGCAAGCGAAAAACACTTGAAGGGAGGTCTTTACAAGTGCTACTAATCATAACAATAGTTTCTTGTGTGATATTGACGATCTATCGAGTCTTCTATTATATCGGTGATATCGTAGTTTATGTCTATCTAATTGATACTTTTTCTGCCTCTTCGCTCTATCTTCTTTATCTTAAAAAGGGCAATTTTGAGGTTATTTCACTTGTTTATTTTAAGCTTTTTTTATTGACAATCGCTGTTAATTTCTTTTATGATGGAGGCATGACGGGTGTCATTATGCCCTATAGCTTCCTTTACTTTATCTGTGGGTTACTCATTCTACCTTCTAGGTACTTCTTCGCCTTTGCTTGCATAACCATTATATTCACTCTCAGTCTAGGAATAATAGAATTCCAGTTTCCTGATCTTATTTCCTATCAAGACTCATATAAAAACCAACTGTTAGGCAACATATTCATCTTTAATTTCATCCTATTGTTCCTTGGTTTTTTTCTCTATTTCTTTAAGAAAGATTATGAAGGGGAAGAAGAAAGAAAATCCTTTCTAAATAACCGATTGACTAAGGAAAAAGAAAAAATAGAAACCTCTGAGAGGAATAAATCTAAAATCCTTAATTCTATCTGGCAAGAAATGAATACTCCTATTCAAAATGCAGAAGATATTTTAAAAGAAATATCTATAGAAAATCTTGCTCCCAAAGAAAAGAAATTACTCAGTAGACTATCCAAAAATAATGATTTTTTAAGGAGTATTCTTACTGATCTTATGGAAACCTATACAAGCGGCAATGGTAGAGTCCCATTAGAAAATATCAGTTTTGATCTACATGATGAAATCAAAGAACTAATTGTCATGCTAGAAGATAGAAGTGAGCAAGAAGAAACCAATTACTCTATAGAATTTGGTAAAGAAATCCCTTCTCCTTTAGTAGGGGATTCCAATAAAATCAAACAGACCCTTGGAAGCTTAATCAATAATATTATTCGTTTTGATAAAGGGAAGAAATTTAAACTCACTATCAAACTATTTTACTTAATCGATCAAAGTTGCACCATCCGTTTCAACCTAAATTGTTTAGGTGCTGAACTCAGCAAAATGGAACAAGTCAATATTTACGACAAACTTTATAATGACAGCTATTTGTTAAACTCCGTCAATTCACCAAATGAGCTTAATTTAATCATTCCCAAGAATCTAATAGAGACTATGGGCAGTACTATTCACTTTCTAGATGAAAAAGAGAATGGTTTTAATTTCTACTTTGATCTCGTCTTGGGAGTTGCAGATAAAGAAGCAAAATGAACCAACCTCGACTCAGTGCCTACGCAAAGAAGTTTCAGTGCTTACGGAAGAGTCAGTGAGTGATCATCTATGGGGTTAAATCAGGTAATTCTTTTCTACTTGCCAATTTATACCATCGTGTTTTAATAATGTATAAGCCTCCACCAGAAAACTTCTCTGATATGCTTCTTTCTCGAAATATAAAAATGCTTCATTAAAGTACTGCTTTTTCAAATCTCTAAATGCCAAGGTAATATGGGGGTGAAATGGTCTATCTTTATAGGCCGCATTAAATAAGTTTAACTTTCTTTTCATAGCCAAAATTAAACCTGACTGAAATTCTTTTAATGGATCACTTTTCTCAAGCCCTAAAAATATCACCCGATTACTAAAGGAATCTACTTTGATTACGTCAAGACTAAATGATGTGTTTTTCAAAGTAAGGTTTTGAAAAAAATCAAGTAGCTCTTGCCTTTTCTTTTGTTTCCATAAAAAAGGCATATGTAAAGTAATATGTGGAGGAGAATTAAGTGAGGCACAAGAGTTGAACTGGTTACACATTACCTGTTTCATCTCGTGAATCTCATTTTGAACTGGTTCAGGAGGAACAATTGCCACAAAATATCGATCATACCCTTCTTTTATTCTTTTTTTCATCTAGCAGTGATTTACAATCTTTCCCTCACTTTCGAAAAATACAAATAGCACCCTAATTCCTTCATTTATAACACTATCATGTTGATAAAAATGGTTTCATCGGCATACGAAAGCCAAATTTCCTGATTTTAAACAAAAAATTCCAATTACTTCTTCCTTTTGAATCAAATAGAAATACTATGTAAAACTAACAGAACTACCTCATTTATTGATGAATGGTCAATAAACTCACTTGATTATCTTTAAATTAACCTTTTCAAATAAGAATATGCATGAAACTAACAATTAATTTACTGTTTATCCTTCTCTTTACATCAACTTCCTTTGCACTGGAAGTTACCGAAACTAAAGGGTTTTTCAATTATAAACTGGATGAAGCCAAAGGGTTTATTTCACTCAATGTTAAAAACCTGAATCAAGAGTTTCTTTATGTAAATAGCTTATCAGCAGGAGTAGGTTCCAATGACATAGGGCTAGATAGGGGACAACTAGGAAATACAAGAGTAGTCAAATTTATTAAGGCAGGAGACAAGTTGTTACTGATTCAGCCTAATTATAATTATAGAGCAGTAAGTAATAACAAGGAAGAAGTAAAATCTGTAGAAGAGGCTTTTGCACAATCAGTTCTTTGGGGTTTTACTTACGTTTCAGATGGAGAAGGTGGTTATATCATTGAAATTTCGGATTTTTTACTTAGGGATGCCCATGGGGTAGCAGAGAGACTATCTTCACAGAAAGAAGGGAAATATGGCGTAGATAAATCTAGGTCAGCATTATATCTTCCCCGCATTAAGAACTTTCCTGATAATACTGAATTTGAGTCTATCATTACTTTTAAAGGGGTTTCAAGTGGGGCAAACATAAGATCCGTTACTCCCTCTCCACAGGCCGTTACAGTAAGAATGCATCATTCTTTTGTTAGATTACCTGATAACCAATATGAAAAAAGAGATTTTGACCCTAGATCTGGTTTTGGCTTCATTTCATATCAAGATTATGCCACTCCTATAGATGAGCCATTGGTTAAAAGATTTATCAGAAGACATCGCCTGAAGAAGAAAAATCCAAAATCAGCAGTAAGTGAGGCAGTAGAACCCATCATCTATTATGTGGATAGAGGTGCACCAGAGCCTGTCCGTTCTGCACTCATTGAGGGAGCTTCTTGGTGGAATCAAGCTTTTGAGGCGGCTGGATATAGAAATGCTTTTCAGGTGAAAGTTCTTCCAGAAGGGGCAGACCCACTTGATGTTAGGTATAATGTGATTCAATGGGTACATCGTTCTACACGTGGCTGGTCATATGGAGCATCTGTAACTGATCCTAGAACTGGTGAAATTATCAAAGGTCATGTAAGTCTAGGTTCACTCAGGGTAAGGCAAGACTTTCTAATAGCCGAAGGTTTACTGAACCCATATCAAAGTGGTGGAGATGAAAAACCTCTACTTAAAATGTCTCTTGCAAGGCTTAGGCAGTTATCTGCACATGAAGTAGGCCATACCATTGGTTTGGCTCATAACTTCGCTGCCAGTTACAATGACAGGGCATCAGTCATGGATTACCCACACCCACAAATTGATTTAGATGCAAATGGCAATATCTCCCTAGCCAATGCTTATGCGGTAGGTATAGGTGATTGGGATAAGGCTACCATTAAATACGGCTATGCCGAAGATACGAAGCAAGCAAGAACTAATGAACTAAATAAAGCCTTTAAATCAGGACTAAAGTACATTACCGATCAAGATGCAAGACCTAGGGGAAGTGCCCACCCTTATGCTCATTTATGGGAAAATGGGAAAAATCCTGCTGATGAATTAAATCAGATCATGAAAATCAGAAAAACTATTTTAGGAAAATTTTCTGAGGCAAGTATCAAGACCGGAGCGCCTTATGCTACTATTGAAGAAGCATTAGCCCCTATGTATTTCATTCATCGTTTTCAAATAGAAGGGGCCGCTAAAATGGTAGGAGGCCTTAATTACTCTTATGCAATTAAAGGGGCTGACGATTTAGTAACAGAATGGGTAAAAGCTACAGATCAAAAAAACGCTATTGATGCTTTAGTAGGAACCTTAAATGCTGATCACTTAGCTTTACCTGAAAAGCTTTTAAAAATAATTCCCCCTCGTGCTTTTGGCTATGGAAGAACCCGGGAAACTTTTAAGTCCAAAACAGGAGTAACTTTTGATGCACTCACTCCTGCACAAACTGCTGCTGATATGACTCTTTCTCTACTATTTCACCCTGAAAGAGCCAATAGGTTATTAGAATATAACAGCAGGAATAGTGACTTACCTTCATTAAGTGAAGTAATCAATAAAGTACTGGCCAAAACGATTTATCAGCCCTCTAAAAATGGTTATATAGGCGAAATAGGTCGAATAGTGAATGTTCAAGTAATCAGAAATATTTTGTCATTAGGAGCTAGTCAGAATATTCACCCCCAAGTCAAAGCGATTACAGACTTGAAAATTTCTCAGATAAAGAGCAAGTTACTTGATACCAAAAACAGTAATAAAAGCGAGGCAGAAATGGCTCATTCCTCTTATCTTTTGTCATTAATTTCTAAATACGAGAAAAATGTAAGTTCTTTTAGGAACACCAAAGCCTTGTCTCCACCTGATGGTTCGCCAATTGGCAGTGGTCATGATGTAATCTGTACATTTGATAAGTATTATAGATAGGTCTACTAGGCAATCGAGTAGAAGACAAAGGCAGGTAGGTGGTTAAGCCTATCTTTGTCTTTCTCTCGTACCACCAATCTTAAACCCGAATGATGCAATAGAAATTTGATGCAAACCATAACTAACAGTCATTTAGCCGCTTAAATCCTAATTTCCTACTCACCATAATGGAGACAATGTCTGCGTTGCAAATCAGGATTTAAGCAGCTATCTAACAGCCATTTATGATTTTCTCTTAAAAGTCTAAGGCATCATTCGGGTTCAAGTAATCGTTAAATCAGCCCATTAAACTATTGTCCATAGCACCTCGAATCTGCGTCCAGATTGGTTTCTGATCAAAATCATTGATCCCTAAACATGTGATTATATTCCAAAAAGAGTCTGTGCCAACACCCAAACTATTATCGATTTAAATATTCCTTTACAAATTAAGAAATTAGGAATCCTTCTTTTTAGTTATCAGATCCTATACATTTGAAATAATTTCGATCAAATGGATTATGCATGGCAAGCTTAGATGAATTAAGGAATAAGATAGATTCAATAGACGAAAAAGTACTTCAGTTGCTTAACGATAGGATGGAAGTAGTAAAAGAAGTTGGTTTACTAAAGAAGACCAATATGACGGCTATTTATAGACCTGAAAGGGAAAAAGCAATTGTGGAGCGCCTTTCAAATATTAACAAAGGTCCACTTACTAAGAAAGCTATAGAGGCTCTTTTCTTGGAAATCTTTGCTGTCAGTAGAAATTATGAATTACCTGAACGAGTAGCCTACTTAGGACCAGAAGGAAGTTTTACTCATCAGGCTGCAGAATCTAGATATGGGGCTATGAGTGATTATCAGCCTTTGGCAAGTATCAAAGGGGTAATAAAAGCAGTAGAAACCGAACGCGTTAGATTTGGTGTAGTCCCTATTGAAAATAATCAGGAAGGTACAGTTCAAGAAACAATAGATTTATTGGGTACTTCAGATGTAACTATTGTGGCCGAAATAGTTCAACCCATACACTTTGCCTTTGCCTCCGCATCTGATCAGCTTTCGGATATTAAAAAAATCTATTCTAAGGATATAGCCTTTAGGCAGTGTAAACATTTTATAGATGATTTCTTTGGGGATAAAGTAGAAATGGTTCCGGTAACTTCTACTTCCTACGCTAGTAAAAAGGCACTAGGTGACAAGGCCAGTGCAGCCATTTGCTCTGCTATAGCTGCCAGGCAATATGGTCTTCCTATTTTGTATGAAAATATTGAAGACAGCGCAGGCAATCATACTCGGTTTTTGATCTTAGCCAAAGAGTTTAACAATCAGCAAAGTGGGAATGATAAAACTTCTATTCTTGTAAATTTATCTCATACACCGGGGGCGTTAGCAGATTTTTTACAGTGCTTCCATCAGGCGGGTATCAATCTATCTAAAGTAGAAAGTAGACCTGCTAAAAACGGAGCCGATTTTAAATATATTTTCTATATAGATTTTGAAGGCCATGCCGAGGATCAATTAGTAATAGACACCTTAAAGCCCTATCTGGATCATATCAAATGGCTTGGTAGCTATGTGAAAATTAAATAAATAGTATCCACCTTATTTTATGAATATTGGCAAAGCTTAAAACTACTTATTACTGTCAAAACTGTGGTGCTCAATCACCCAAATGGCTTGGAAAATGTCCCACCTGCAATGAATGGAATACCTATGTGGAAGAGATTGTTTCTAAAAATGAAAGTAACCCTGTAAACGACCAATGGAGTAACCCATCTGATCTTAAAAGACAGGGGGCTAAACTCAAAAATTTACCTAAACTACTTGAAGACATTACTTTTAGTGAACAACGTAGGGTTGACTCAATGGATGGTGAATTCAACCGAGTTTTAGGAGGAGGGATAGTACCTGGATCTTTGGTACTCATAGGTGGTGAGCCAGGGATAGGGAAATCTACTTTAATGCTTCAATTAGCAGTCAGTGTAACCGGCAAGAAAGTACTTTATGTTTCTGGAGAAGAAAGTGAAACACAAATAAAAATGCGTGCGGAAAGACTTTCTGACAAACCCAATAATTGCTTGATTTACTCAGAAACATCATTGGGAAACCTCTTTAAGTACATGGGTACTGATAGGCCTGACATCCTTATTATAGATTCTATTCAAACGATGCATACAGATATGATAGAATCTTCTACTGGAAGTATTTCTCAAATACGTGAATGTGCTGGACAACTGATGAAATTTGCCAAAGAGACTAACACGCCTGTTTTCTTAATCGGTCATATCACAAAAGAAGGTTCTTTAGCTGGCCCTAAGGTATTGGAACACATGGTGGATACCGTACTCCAGTTTGAAGGTGATAGGCACTTATCCTATCGAATATTGAGAACTACTAAAAACAGGTTTGGCTCCACTTCGGAATTGGGTATTTATGAAATGTCATCAGGCGGCCTTAGAGAAGTTAGTAATCCATCCGAAATCCTTATCACTCAAAAAGAACAATCTCTTAGTGGCATAGCCATTGGTGCCACCTTGGAAGGAAATCGGCCTTTACTTATTGAGATACAATCTTTAGTAAGCCCTGCAACTTATGGAAACCCCCAACGAAGTACAACAGGCTATGACATAAAGCGCCTTAACATGTTACTTGCCGTTCTAGAAAAAAGATGCGGTATCCGGTTAAGTGCTCAAGATGTTTTCTTAAACATTGCTGGAGGACTTAAAGTAGAAGATCCTGCACTGGATTTAGCTATCTGTATAGCTATGTTCAGTTCGTTTGAGGAAGTTTCTATTGATAGCAATAAATGTTTTGCAGCTGAAGTAGGATTAGGTGGAGAAATAAGAGCAGTCAACCGTATTGAGGGAAGAATTAGTGAGGCTGAAAAACTAGGTTTTCAAGAGATTTTCATTTCAAGATATAATATGAAAGGGCTCAATCAAACAAAATTTAACATCAAGGTAATTCCCGTTGGGAAGTTAGGAGAAGTTTTCAATGAGTTATTTGGATAATAGACTTCAGAAAGTGGGTTTACATAATCTATCATTTAACAATAGAGAGAATAGAATAAAAACGAAAGACAAAAGATCTCAGACTTTAGGTTTGAGTTCCAGTTTGTGTTTGAGTAGGGAGAAAATATTTATTTACTCTATCTCAAATTCTAACTGTTGCTTTCTAAAAAAATGATCACGACCTATTTGTACTCTTAGGTTGCTAATGAATAAACGCAGGAACGGTGTCTACAGAGTTCTTAAACTAACGATGTACTATCCCATAATAAGCCTGTTGTGAGAATGTCTATTTAATAATTACTTTTCCTACTCTAAAGAGTTGATTCTGAAATTCAGGTACGGTAATCTTTATTAAATAAATTCCATTGCTAAGATTAGATATATCAAATTGCCTAGTCCCATTCCCTAAATTAAAACTGTCAAGTCTTTCGGACAGAACTGTTAACCCACTTAGATCTACTAATGCAAAATTAATTTCATAACCTCTTCTTGCATTCACAGATACATATAGATTCCCATCCCCAGCAGGATTTGGATAAATAGATAAGTCTTGAATATAATCGTAAGGTATGCCAGTTTCCTTGACTAAATCAATTTCAATTCCATCCTCAAATACAGTTGCAGCTACTGTAAATCCGTTCTGATCCACATCTTCTCCTATCTCAAATTCTGTAAAAGAATCTGGATTAATCGGTATTCCAGGATATTCAATAAATAGTCGATAGAGACCAACAGGTAAGTTTTGAAAAGTAAATCTACCTTCATCATCCGTCATGGTATAGGCAACTAATGGAAAATCTTCATCCTCCTCATCTGTCCTACCCTGACTTCTTCTTCTTCTTAAAGCACAACCTACTCTCCTTACACGTCTTCTAGCCTGAATTCTTCCTCCTTCTTCATCTGGAAAATCAGAAAATATCTCCCCTCCTATAGCCCCATTCCCGTCTTCTGGAGTAAATGGCACAGGAATTTCTTGCACCCTTATATCTATTCCAGTGGTATCATCATTCAGGGGAATCACATTGGCTAAATCCCATTGTATAGAATTCTCATGGTAAGTTGGTAAAAACCGATCCAAATCAAATGGTTCTGTGATTACCACATAATCCCCTAAGATTACATTTTCGAAATTATAAACTCCAGTAGGTAATAAAGGCTTTACAGATATCGTATCATATGGGCCATCACTTCTGACTTTTAATAAAGTAATGCTACCCGCTGTAAGAGATTCATCTTCAGAAACAAAGAGTGATCCACCAATGTCTCCAGTTGCAAAAAGACTCGTTAATCTGTTATGCAAACTAAAGTCTGTTACAATACGATTAGTTACTTCACAGCGGTATTCCCCCATGTTACTTCTATTCAAATCTAAAATATCTATTGTACTATTGATTTCACCTACAAGTGGTTCATCATTCAAAAACCATTGATATAGATCATTGGGACTATCTTCATCAAGACTCAAAGTAAAGTCTTGTCCTCTATCAAACAAGAAAAAACCTCCCACTCCAAGACTATCTTGCGGAGCAAAAGTAAAATTAGCAATACTTACATTAGGTTCTAGGCTAGAAAACCTTAATTGATTATTTGCAACATTGATTTGCGCATTTACCAAAGTACTCAAATCTGGTAAAGTACTGATGTCATTGTTTGATAAGTTTAAATCAGTCAATGAGGTCATTTGAGTAATTTGTGAAGGAATAGCTCCTGAAAGGGAATTCCCTGATAAATCCATAAAAGTAACGGCATTTAAAGATCTAATTAATGAAGGCAATTCACCTATTAACCCATTATTAGGTAGTTCTATTCTAGTTACTCTTTCTGTTGTAGGGTCTATGCCTACACCTTGCCAATTATCAATACTACTCACTAGCCAATTAGCTGCTGAAGTCCAATTGCTTGCTCCGCCTGTCGCATTAAAAATAGCTACTAATGAAAGTGAATCAGCCAAACGACTTTCATTTAATTCTCTCCCTATCGCGTAAATCAATGAGTTAGTTGACTCATCACTTTCTACAGTACCATTAGTCTCATCACCAGTAATTGCCTGTTGTCCCAAACTCACAAAATTGCCCCCTAAGTTATCCCCACCAGCTACTACAACTTTATTTATATCTTCTATAGAGGATTCATTGATAATACTAATTTCTACTCTTGCTCCATCAAACGTACCAGACATTAAAGAACGTTCCCAGTACCTCTCTTCGGAAACACTGGTTAGTCCAAACCCAGCAATTGCTCTAGGGCTTGACTCAAATACCTCTATTCCTGTGACTGGTTCATTTCCTGTTACGTCCAATAATTTAATAGGTGCATAAACTCCATTGGCGCCAACAGGGTAGTCAAAATCCCCACTTCCAGTCTGGTAAAGACGGCCTTCTACATAAGATTGTTCAGATCCTCCTGTTATAAAAGCGCCTTCTCTCAATAAAAAGGTTCTTCTGGCCGTTATTTCTGCAATACCTGCCACTAAAATCAGTTCATTGACTACTTCTATGTCCGAGTTAAAAACTTTACGCCCACCTCCGGCTAGTTCTAAAGTATAAAATGTCTGCCCATTATTATCCACTTGCTGAACAGTAACACCATTTAGAACAAACCTACCATTTTGTGATAAATAGCTATTGATATTTGTCCAATCACCAGAAACTAACAGCGTTCCTTCATTTCTAATAGCTCCCTGATTAATAACATCCCCCTGGATAGCCACTACTGAACCATCTGTGATAGAAATGATCTTTCCCCTATTGATAAACTGAGCGATTGAAGAATGTGGGCAAAACCCAATGACAACTATCAGCCAAATTAATGTCTTAATAATTCTCATCCTTACATCCCTCCGTTTGAAGACCCTGTTACCATCCAAACATTATCTGCAACTTGTACTAATATGACACTTTGGAAATCCGTTGGTTCTGTTCTATTAATTGTTACTGTTGTTTGTTGAATTCCTTTTACAACAATCATACCTCCAGCTTGGGGGGTAATATTATAAACCCCGTCAACATTACTCGATATCTCTAACTTTCGTCCAATGGTGGCAGGGTCAGTTGCAGGTAAAGTAATATTCCCTCCTCCCGCAGTTGTAATAAAAATATGATAATCGTCATCGAGAATGTTATAATCGGAAGTTGGTGGGTTGGTTACATTAACAAACTGTGACCCGCTAATATCCAAAGCTCCTCGAGGTGCAACATTACCTATTTGATTAAAAACACCATCTGCGCCTGATACTGTACCCGTAGTCGCATCAAGATTTCCCGATAAAACTACATCAGACATATTTACTTGACCTCCTACGTCTAATGTGCCATTTAAATTTGTAGCAGCTAATACTGTTATTTCATCTATTTCTGCGTTACCATTTACGTCCAAATTAAAAGCTGGATTAATTGGCCCTAATATAGCTACGTTACCTCCTGCATTAATTTCATCAGCATTTATCATACCAGTTACGTTTATATTATTTCCTACCACTACATCTCCTTCAGGCACTAAAACACTTCCTCCCTGCACTTCAAAAGAAGTGTTAAATAAAGTCATATTACCAGCTGCTGGTATCAGTAATTTATCTTCAATATTTGACGTTCCTATATTGGTTCTGATCATTAGATCTGAAGCATCACCAACTCTTTGAGCTTCTAATAATACTCCATCCACAGGCGCTGCACTTGCATCTTCAGTAATCGCTAGGGAAAGAGTTCCTCCTGCGCCATCTGTTTGGCTTAAGTTTTGTATTATAAAAGTAGGCCCTGCATTTAAAGCTGACTCATTAATAAACAATCCAGCTGCTTGATCTGCTAGTGAATTTTCAATCTCGAATATTGGTTGTGCCAAAGGCCCATTCCCACTGAAAGGTAATCCAAAACCAGTTCCTGTATCAAAAACATTCCAATTAGTGCCATCATATCCTTCAAATTCATCTTCTTCACCGTTGTAACGAAACATCCCTGGACTTGGTGTCGTAATTGCATCTCTATCAGCTGTAGTGCCATTAGGGATTAACATGGCATCATTGCCTTCTATTTGCAAGGTCACTTGAGGTGTACTTGTATTGATCCCTACTTTTCCAGTATGGTTAAAGGCAAATACTGTATTTCCTATTGTCCCATCATTGTAATCGAAAGTAAGATCATTCTGCTGTGCCACATCACTAAATGCATCTCCTCTTGCTCCTAAAAACCATCCCTTGGTTCCAGCGGTACTTAGTTGTGTTGACCCATTGCCTAAAGTCATCAGTGCTATTCCTGCTTGTTGGTTGGGCAAGACACCTTCAGCATCTACTGTAATAACAGAGGGGGCATTTACTCCCGCTTGGAAAGTGTGTAAAAGTGTGGTCGGGCTATTAGTCCCTATCCCTATAGACAAACCATCACTGAATAGGTTAGAGGATACTAAAAGGGCACCATCACTTCTTGGAATTTCATCTACTAAATTGAACTGAGATGCTATCACATTATTGTTGGTGTTATTTAATTCCGTTCCTAATTCCAAGACCGCATCTAGTAGCGTTTGATTACTACTAACCACTGGATTGGAAACTAAACCAATATCAGGTTGACCCTGAGCTATACCTGTTGCTAATTGAAGATTGTCCTGATTAACCCCATCGAAGCCTAAATCTCTACCATTAATACTTCCTGAAGAAGTCACATCTCCTATTTGTGATATTGAAAAGACAGTAGTCAAATTAGCTCCTGGATCTGCGCCTGCCGTACCAGCAGTAGCAAATCTAAACTCTAAACCAGTATTGCGATTTAGTTCTAAAGAAACACCAGAGCCATTTGTTGTATAGATTGGATTAGTTCCATTAGAGTGTAGGTTCTGAGCTAAAACTGTAAGTGCAGGTGTAGAGAAAAGATGTCCTCTATCTCCCAATTGTAAGTCAGATACAGGGGTAGTTGTTCCAATCCCTATATTTATTCCATCACTAAATAAGTTAGATGATACTAAGTTAGTTCCATCCCCTCTTGGAATTTCATCTACTAAATTAAATACATTACTAGCTGCTGTTACTTCTACCTGCAGTTCTTCCAAAGCTGATTGAACATCCACTGAGGCCAAATCACCTACAGGAGTAACTGGTACTGATAGAGCATCTTGAATATTTAATCCTGGACGACCTTCTAAATCTTGTATTGCCAATTGTACATTATTTGAAGTAATTGTCCCAAAAGGAGCAAAGGGCACCCCTAGGGCATCCTGGTTATCATTATCAGGACGGGCAGCCAATTCATCAATCGCCACTTGCACATTGGGTGCAGACAAACCTGAGGCTAAATTATCATAACCTACGCTAGATGCTACTGGTGGCACACTGATCGCAGCATCTAAATCTTGCAGGGCAAGTTGTACATTGGCTGCTGTAATTCCACCTACCTGAGTTACTGGAACTGATAAAGCATCTTGAATATTTAACCCTGGACGACCTTCTAAATCTTGTATCGCCAATTGTACATTATTTGAAGTAATTGTCCCAAAAGGAGCGAAGGGAACTTCAGCTGCTATCTGATTATCATCGTCAGGTCTGCTTGCCAATTCATCTATCGCTGTTTGTACATCTGAAGCTGGTAAACCCGATGCAACATTGTCAAAAAACACACCTATTGCTTGAGGAGATCCCAAGGAGCTTACTGTTAAATCTAAATCTTCTATCGCCTGCTGGACATTGTCTGAAAGAATACTCCCTGCTGGGGTAAATGGTACTAAAGCGGCGCTCTGGTTATCACTGTCAGGACGGGCTTCTAAATCTTGTATTGCTAACTGTACATTGTTTGAAGTGATGGTTCCGAAAGGAGTAAAGGGAACTTCTGCTGCTGTCTGGTTATCATCGTCAGGTCTGCTTGCCAATTCATCTATCGCCGTCTGGACATCTGAAGCTGGTAAACCCGATGTAACATTGTCAAAAAACACACCTATTGCTTGAGGAGATCCCAAGGAACTTACTGTTAAATCTAAATCTTCTATCGCCTGCTGGACATTGTTTGAAAGAATACTCCCTGCTGGAGCAAATGGTACTGAAGCGGCATCTTGATTGTCATTATCTGTACGTGTTGCTAGCTCATCCAAAGCTCCTTGGATATCTAAACTGGTAAGGCCTGATACTACATTGTCAAAAACTACTTCAGCTGCCGTTTGATCATCTGTCCCTGTTTCATCAACAGCCAATACCCATTGACTTCCATCCCATTTCAAGATTTGATTGGTCGTAGGGTTATTTGCGTCTATTGGATTACCTTGAAGAAATGAAATCGTCAAATTTGGAAATTCTCCCGTAACATCTCCTATTGCTTGAGTAGCGTTAGTAATATCATCATCAGGATCTAAATCTCCAGTATTAGTAATGGTAGCCCCAACAATAGAAATTCCTTGTCCAGCAGCGAGATCTAGAGAGGTTATATCCCATTGTCCATTGAACCAATGGTAAAGTCTCCCCTCATCTGAATCAAATACGATGAGTCCATTTTCTGCTGTTCCTAGATTGGCTGTAAAAGCAGGATCTGTTCTTTGAATGGTTGTCAGTCTTGGAACTAATAGACCTTGATTATTACCATCAGCTACTAATTCCAATACTGCATTTACATTAGGTTGTGTAGTGCCAATTCCTACACTGGTATTTTGAGCGTAGGCAATTTGACTTGTAAGAATCGACAAAATACCTAAAAATAATAGTTTGGATATGGTGGTAATAAATCTCATAATTTGCTGATTTCTTGTCTGCTAATGAACAAAAATAAAGGATAACTACCTCATAAAAATTCATTTTCGATGAGTCAATAGTATTCTTAGACTAATATCAAAAATTGTCTTCTTGAGATTTTTTAATCCCTCAGGGATATTAGCACCCTCAACTCTTCCTGCAAGCGCTACAGTTTCTCTGTAGAGGTGTTAATACCAATTTAGATTTGTAAGAGTGGACTTTCTATCAACTCGGCATATACAAGGACTGGATCGCATAGACTTGCACCTTGCTAGTTTATTATCATGCTCGAGATACCAAAAAAAGCCAATTAGAAATTTTCTAATTGGCTTTCAACTCCTTCCATTAAAAGTTACCTACCTTCTGATTATCAATTTTTTAATCATAATCGAATTCTCACCTTGTTCTTTTGGGGTAATCCTTAACAAATAAATTCCTGATTTCACATTTGACAACCTTAATCGGTTATTTTCTTGCCCTGTTCTATTTTCAAATTCAGTAGACAAGACAGTCACTCCATTTAAGTCAAGTACTTCTATCTGGATTCTTCCTTGAATAGCACTATTTACAAACAGTTCTTCATCAGCTGGATTTGGAAATATATCAAAATCTACGAACAGAGAATTATCATCAACACTTACTACATTCTGTTCTATGATATCAATCCCATCTTCAAATACAGTCACAACTACAGCTATGTCATCCTCATTTGGATTAGCTCCAATTGAAAATTCAGTAAAAGAATCTTCATTTATAGGGATACCTGGATATTCAATGAATATCCTATAGTCTCCCTCTGGAAGGTTATTGAATACAAACTCTCCATTTTCATTACTAGTTTGATAACTATAGAGTTCAAATCCATCTGAATCCATTTCAACTCGTCCTCCACTAAATCCTGACTGACCTCTGCCTTGACTCCTTCTTCGCCTTAATGCACAACCTACACGTCTTACTCGCCGTCTAGCTTCTAGTCTACCATCATCAGGGAAGTCTGTAAATATCTCTCCAACAAAAGTTCCAACTCCGAGTTCAATATCCTCTGGAATACGTTCTACCATTACATCTATGCCAGTGGTGTCACTATCTAAAGCCAATACAGTCGCAAAATCCCATTGAATGGATTGAACATGATAAGTCGGTAAGAATTCATCTCTATTATCAGGGTCAATAGATAAGATATAATCTTGTAAGGGCACATCTGAAAATTGATAAGATCCATCTGTAGAAAGACGTAAAACTCCACCTATGGTATCATAAGCGTTTTCTCTTATAGCTAAAAGTCTTACTGAACCATTACTCAGAAATTCTCCATCAGAGCCTGCAATGGTGGCAATACCCAATACATTTGCAATTCCCATTATGTCTTGACCATCAGAAAGGATCTCTACTCCGTTTACTAAGGAATTTGTAATTCTACATTCATAAAGTCCTTGGCTAACCCTATTTACATTAGTTATTTCAAAAGTAGGTAAAACTGCTCCTTCTATTATGTTTCCATTTAAAGACCACTGATATAAGTTATTTTCACCACCTATTTCTACTGAAACTGTAAAAGGCTCTTGCGCACGTACCTCCAAATCCTGTCTACCAACTCCTAGTGTCTGAGTACCGATCATTAAAATATCTCCTAGATCAATATTTGCTTCTAAACCATCAAAACCTATTTGATTATCCGAAATATTCACACTGGTCAATAAGCCTAAACTACTAAGGGAAGGTATGTCCTGTATGAGGTTATCAGAAAGGTCAAGCACTTCCAGATTTATTAAATCAAGCACTGCAGCTGAAAGGTCTCCACTTACCATATTACTACTAAGATCAACCCCTGTTACTCGGTTATTAGTGATGGTGACTCCATCCCATTGAGCAATTGGTTCACTAGTCCAATTTTGTCCTCTGATCCAATTGGGGCCATCCATTTCATCATAAATTGTACGTAAGGCAATAGAATCAGTCTCTAGTGAAGAAATCCGTATTGTAATTGCTTCAGTGGCAATGGTAAGCCCAGGCACACTTTGATTAGTTACCGATGCCAGATAAGTTCCTTCATCGTCAAAAGAAACTTCTTCGAAACTCAAAATACCTGATGTCACCCCTGCAATTTCTAATCCATTCTTACGCCAGCTATAAACATTTGATGTCCCCCCAATAACTCTATTTAATGCGACAGTATTCCCCTCATTTTCAATTAAATTTTGTGGTTCCAGTAAAATCCCTTGTGGTGCATAAACAATTCCATTTATCCCTACATTTAATTCTAGGCTACTAAAATCTAACAGGTTGTCTTGGACTTGTAAGTCAACAAGTGATGTAAGGCTTGATAAGTCTGAAAGATCTGTTATTTGATTTCCATTTAAAAGGAAAGTTGTCAATTGAGAAAGTTCCTCTCCGACTAAGTTTGGCAAAGTACCATTTAAGTTATTAGATGATAGATCAATGGAAACTACCCTTCCACCGGTAACTACTACTCCCTGATAGGTTTCAATTCTAGCATTAATGTCTGTCCAACCTACTTGTCTATCCCAATTTACTCCGTTCATTTCATCAAAGATCCTTCTTAAAGCAATTCCATCATTGACAGTTCCCGTAGCTGTTGTAGTTTCTAAGGAGATTACTTCAGAAGATCCTGTAGCTGTTCCATTGGAAAACAAGCCCCTAACTCTATAAAAGTAGGTTGTACCGTATTCCAAGCCTGTAACGTTGGCAAAATCACCAGTTACAAGAAGGCTTTCAAATCCAGCTACAAACTGTGTAAATTGATCATCTAACGCTACATCCAGCTCATATTCGTTTATTCCTGGGATTAACTCCCAGTTAGCAATAAATTCAGTTGGCGTTATACTGGTTGGGTCCAGGCCTATAACCATAGAAGATAAATTTATGGTCAATATACTACTACTTGTCCCCTCATTTCCTAGAGAATCTGTTGCTGTTACATTGGCCGAAAATGTCCCTTCCAACAAAGGTGTGATTAACCCTGCTGCCAAGGTCCATGTACCGTCTCCATTGTTATTAGCAGAAATAGCAGGTTCTGCATCTATATTCACAGCAATTGAAGCTTCCGGATCATCTATAGTTCCTGATAATTCTGGTGAAGGCAAATTAGTTAGTAAATCACTTATTGTTACCACTGGATTCACATTTAATCTAACGGCATCAGAAAATTCAGAAGTACCATCTGTTAAAGTATTAGCTGTAGCCGTTACAAAATCTCCTTCTGACATAGCTAAACCGGCCAATGACCAGGTATCGCCAGCAGCTACCGTTACAGTACCTAAGTAACTAGACCCTTGGTTATCATCACAAACATCATTTGCAAGATAGATATCGATCTCTTGGCCTTCAACTCCAGTACCTGTAATTTCATCAGAAGTTATTGTCACAACTGCGGGCCTTAGAATCGCATTGTTTCCGTCAAGAAGCTGGTTGATACCGATCAGAGAATTGCAGAATATTTGGTTTTGTCGTATTTGATTACCAAACGCCAGAGCACCTTCTACCACGACACCTGAGACGTTATTTGCAATCACATTTGCAGATGTAGCAGATCCCCCAATGATATTCCCTGTAGCTGCTCCATTAATTGTTATTCCACTTTGGTTCGTCCCAATTGTTCCATCTGGAAATGTACCTA
This sequence comes from uncultured Cyclobacteriaceae bacterium, assembly GCA_937958005.1. GTDB lineage: Bacteria > Bacteroidota > Bacteroidia > Cytophagales > Cyclobacteriaceae > JANSWY01. The sequence goes on along the minus strand of CALGOB010000225.1, from coordinate 19,472 downwards.
TTAAGTTACTACTTATTAGGCCGTTGGTAGCTCCTATTACTTCAATGCCAATCTCATTATTAGTAAATACATTCCCTCTTAACTCTTCTCCTATCCTATAACCATCTAAACCTACAAAATTCAACCTAACAGCTGCACTACTAAAATTACTTAGCTGTAATCCATATAATTCAAAGTAATCTGTTTGGTAATGTAGACCAAAATCAGTAGTTCCACCACCATTTATTTCAACCATGATAGAATTCTCAAAATCAAAATCATTCTGACTTTCTCCTTCTATTACTAATGAATCTGTCACTAGTAATTCTGTTGTTAAATTAATAGTCCATGGCCCTGTACCTGGTAAATTAAATCTTATTGTATCAATTCCGGGGTTAGCATTGGCCTGTTCAATCATATCTCTTAATGAACCTGGCCCATTATCCGCTAATGAAATTACTACACCATCCTCTAAAGCAAATGCTCCAGAAATCACTAAATCAGCATTTTCATTTAAAGTACCATTTGCATAGCCAATTAAATCAACTATCCTACCTAATGCTATATCATCATCAAATCTATAATAGGCAGCAATTGCATCTCTTTGGGGGTGATTAGTCAAGTCATTCGTTAATGTATGGCCTCTTAATTCTTCTTCTGTCAATGCAGTATTCCACAACCTAAATTCATCTATTTGGGAAGTTTCAGCGTTATCTATGAAAGAAGTGGCATCAGCTTCAGCTATCAAATTTCCAGCAGCAATTCCAGTTGCAGTATTATCTAGTTCACCATCTATATACACAGAGGCCGTAGTTCCATTTCTGACAAATGCTACATGATGCCATTCGCCATCTGCTACCAGTGTACTTCCTGATACATTTCCAACAATAGGAGTTGGTGCACCCACTTCATTCCTAAATAAGAAAAATAGGCGTCCATCATTAAGTCCTGTTGAAATTACCCGAGAAGTTACACCAAGTGAATGGTTAAAGAAAGTTTCCTGTCCAGTGGTGGTACTTGAAATCATCCAATATTCTATAGTAAAATCTCCATAACTATCATTTGGAGACTCGATAGGTAAGTTTCCAATAGCTCCCATGTTTAATGCTAGCCCTGGGTCATTAGCTGCTATATTTAACGGATACTGTAACTCGCCGAGACTAAACAAACCACTAGTTCTATTGAATGCTGTAATACTATCTACTAATGGATCAAAACCATACAAATCACTTGCTCCTTCCCAATCAGGGAGGGTAATATTTCTTTGAGTAACTATCCTCGAACTATCGTTTGAAGAGGACATGGCTGAAAGATCTACTCTAAAATCAAAAGTATTCCCATTTGGCGCGAACACTCCAAAAAAGCCGGAAAATATATTTTCGAACTCCCCTGAAGAGAAGTTTGGTGCTCCATCATCTTCAATTCTATACAAATGGACACCCAAGGTAGGGTCAGCTATATTCTCTATCCGAACTGGTTCTCCTATTGAACCTGTAGAGACAAAAGAGTCAGTATAAGTATAAAGACTAAGATCCCCAAAGGGTGCACTAGACAATGTGCTATTAGCTCCATTATTTGTAAGCGGGAAATTACCTGCTATATCAGCGATGTCCGTAACTATATCTGTATCATCAAATCTATAATATGCAATCAAATTATCTAAAGGCAAATTATCATTATCGAGTTTTCGTGCCAAATTTCTTCTGATGGTCGCTTCATCAAGGGGTACATTCCAAATCCGCATCTCATCTAGCTCTCCATTGAAAGGCTGACCAAACTCTGCTTGCCCTACAAAAAAGCTACCACCTCCTGTAAAGGGAGCAACAGGTGCTGCATCTAAGGCTACTTCTATTCCATTAATGTAAATCCTTCTAATGCCATTATTATTTACCTCATCATGCTCATAAGTAAAAGCAAAATGGTTCCATTCATTGTTTGCTTCCGACCAATCGAAATTTAAATCATTTCCAAAGAAACTAAAAGTGACCACATCCCCAGCTCTAAACCCGACATGCAGTTGTTCATTTGTAGTACTTGGCCCCGTTCCATGACCAAAAGCATAGTTAGGGTCAGTATTCTCATTCCTAAGAGCCCAATATTCTATACTAAAAGAAGTATTGTTAAGAATTGTATTACTCTCAACTGATGAAGAAGCAGATTGCGTTCCATCAGATACAAATGAGTTGCCAGCACCTGGTAAATTTGGATAGCCAGTAATTAAAAATGTGTTAGAAGCAACTGGCAATTCGTCTGTACTAATTGAAACACCTAAGTTATTACTTCCTTCATTTATTGCATCTAATTGAAAAGAAATAGTATCAGACTCAAATGGAAAAAGTCTTTCATCCATTAGAAAACGTGTTTCCATTAAATTTGGAGTAGACGCAATGCTTGCAATATCTATCGTATCTAAACCTGTATTGGCAAGTATGAGAGTAAAATCCCGGTCACCATCTGTAAATTGAGTGCCTAAATTAAACATAGTTTGAATACTAACATCTGTACCATCTTCTAAAAAGATACTCAATTCTGGCACAAAACTTTCAAACACTGTTGAACTGATAAAGTTTGAAAATGTCCCTGTAAGAGAAAAATTTGTAATAGCCCCATTATTTAAGGGATCAATAGCATCCAATAATTCTGAAAGTCCTGAATTATTTCCTTCAGGAACTCCTTGATTAAAATTATAATAAGAAATTAAACCAGGAGATAAAGGATCTATCTCCTGAAACAAGTTGGTTCTTATATCGCTCTCTGTAAGAGCCCTATTCCAAATGCTCAATTCATCTATGTCTCCATCAAATAGATTTTCAGGCAACATTCCTCCAAATTCTAAATTTGCCCCTATGGTAAAAGCAGTTAGTGGACTATTCACATTCATACCACCAAGAATGTTAATTTGTAATCTGCCATCTACATATAAAGAAGCACTTGTTCCTTCCATAGTAATAGCGATGTTATGCCACGTATCTTCTGTCAAAGCTTCCGTTCCACTTATCGGGAGGGAAGAAGCTCCATCATCCATAACAAATGTAGGCACACCGTCATTTAAAATCAACCTAACAAGCCCTGTTGAAAGGTTCCAAGCCGCTATAGTCTTAAATCCTGGGGAAGTGTTACTACCGATACTTGGTTTAATCCAAGCTTGTAAAGAATAGTCCCCATTTACTAGGTTAAGGTTTGTATTTGTGATATTCACAAAATCATTTATACCATCAAAATTCAAAGCGTTTTGATTAGTTGCAGACAAAAGTGCGGCTGAAGGAACCCACCCTGAAGTGACGTTATCAAAGTTGAAATTATTTAATTTACCTGCCAATTCTTCTCCCATCAATGAAAGTGCCTCCAAAGAGGTTGGCACAGAAAGGTTAGGTAAATTTTCTCCAACAATTTGATCAAACCTAAAGTATGTAATTAATTCCTGCTGTGACTCAACCACGCCATCTAAGTTCTCTAGAATTTCCAATGGTTCTCTGACAGTATCCCAAATTCTCAATTCATCAATTATCACTGAAGGTGTACCTGCATCGCCAATTACCATATTTCCAAATACGGAAGGTGAAGATAATGCGGAAGAAATACTATTGTCCGGTACACCATCAATATAGAGTATATTACTGGTATTATCTCTTACCCATGCCATATGATGCCATTTCCCATCTACTATTGGAGTAGTCGTTTGACTGAGAACTAGCTCTTGTTGTCCAGCTAAGTTATCGACTATTGTGAAAATTTGTCCTAATGTGTTAATCCCTATTCGGATAACAGGGTCACCAGATTCTACTGTTAGTAAATTGAAACCATTGGTGGGTAGATTTGCTACACTAAACCAGAATTCATAAGTAAATGTCTCATCATGGGAAATGTTAGAAACATTAACCTGATCGTTTATTCCGTCGAACGCCAGTGCATTACCAGGAAAACCCATGGATCTGCCTACAGAATAAAAACTATTTTCACCTATACTATCTAGAGGAACTGTGAAAATTACAGAATCATTGGTAATTCGATACCCTGCATAAGCTGCTACCTCATAATCTTCTATATTGTCAGTAGATTCTAACAGATAATAGGTCATATTAGGGTCAGTATTAATTTCTCCAAATCCCATGTTAATTGTATTGAAACCTGAAGTAAATTCTTCCGTATTTAAATCAACTAGCCAATTTCTATCTAGCCTATCTATCACCTGAGGTGAAAGTCCACTGATTCTACTATTATCTGTAAATCCATTTAAAGTAGGGTTATCATTTGCAAATATTGCTTCTCTAAGTGCGAAGCTTCCATTATTATCGATAGTCAAATTACCAGAGGTTCCCAAATCTACTCCCGCAAAAACAGCCCCTACATCCTGTAATCCATTAAATAAGCCCGTGTTATTAATTGGTGCAAGAGATTCAATATCTAGAGGTATTGATGATCCTACCAGTGTTCCACTTGAATTACCTGTCAGATCGGTCGTTAGAGTTCCTTCTCCTATGTCATCAAAACGGTAATAAGAAATTAGGGAAGGATTATCTGGTTCGGTACCAAAGAATCTATTATTACTGATTTCCTCTGCGGTTAATACCCTATTATACAACCTAAATTCATCTAAAGAAACACCTGATTCTCCAAGCGTAACGATAGCGGAAGTATTTGTATTGATTTCATCTCCTGAAACTAATGTAAGAGAATTTCTCCTACTTGTAGGTTGACTTTCCCCATCTATGTATATTAAAATACCATTTTCATTTCCAGAACCATCATATGTAGCCGCTACATGAACCCAACTTAAGTCTCTTAGGTCTGGTCCGACTTCTACAAGTCCAAAGCCTTCATTAGCTGAACTATTGGAGATTAAGCTTAAACTTAACTGGCCATCACGCTCATCAAATTCTATTCCTGTTCCAGAGGCCCCTCCTACGTTGGAAAATAACTCATGACTGGTAGTAAGATTTTCCAAGTTGACCCACATTTCAATCGTAAAAGGATCATTGACTGAGAGTGCAAAAGGATCAGCCGGTGATAATGTTAATTCTCCTCCATCGATAATTTGCACAGCATTTCCACTTCCTTCTTCATTAGGATATGCTTCTGCTTGTAAATTAAATGATTCAGTTTGTGTTATGCCATTAGATCCAATATAAGTGATGTCCACTTCTGAATTTGCATCAATACTTTCAATAGGATCAAATACAAAGTTCAAATCTGTAGTAGAAAATGGAGCCAATACTAAATCATCAGCAGAAGCTGTAAATGCTACTTCATTGGCAGTAATTGCCGTTATTGTTATTTCGTTAAACCCTGTGTTTGTTAAAACTATAGTGCTAGATAGCTGATCTCCCACGAGAATAACTCCCAAATCAGTGCCATCATCTAAGTTTGGTGTATTTCCTGAAAGGATTATATTTCCATTTCCAGAAATGCCTACATTTATTGCCTCAAAGGCTTCTGATGAAACCCAATTAGACTCATTGCCAGTTAAGGTGGTGGGAAAATTAACTAAAGAACCTTCAGGATAAGTTCCTCCTACAATGGATAAGGTTAAAGAACCAGAGTTATCCCCTCCTGGAACAGCCCCTTCATTAAAAACGTAATGTGCTAAAAGGATCCCATCGCTTGGATGTCCTGTAAGGTCTTCTGTAATGGCAAATGCTCTGATATCGCTTTCTAGAACTGGGCCATCCCAAATTCTTACTTCATCTATATCCCCATCAAAAGCTTGAGTTAGATTGCCTTCCTGAGCTAGTGCCCCTATCCTTAGTTCGGAGATAGCACCCATTGAATTTATATCAGTAGTAACCTCAACTGCCCGCGATATTCCATCTACATATAATTCTATTCTATTTGATCCACTTTTAACAATGGCCAAGTGATGCCATTCATCTTCTGGTAAAGGTTCAGGGGAGGCAATTGTCACACTTCCATTTACCAGCATAGAGTTAAATTCAAAAGATGGGATTCCATCTGCTAAAAATAATCTAGCATATTCGCTGTTTGCTTCATTTCCCCACCCAAATACAACTCTATCTCCTGCAAGATCCTCAGGCCTTATCCATGCTTCCATTGTATAATTATCAGGTAGGTCTGCTGACACCAATACATGATTTTCTATCCCATTAAAATTAAGGGTATTTTGTCTTTTAGTAGGTTTATCAATGGCTTGAACCCAATTAGATTGTTCCGGGTCAGTTAAAGCAAAACCGTTTAAAGCTCCGAGTCTTGCACCAACAATTAGATCATTTAATATCGTGCCGCTTCCTTCATCAAAATTATAAAAAGTTTCTAAGTCTGTAGGAAATGGCGTCTCAAACCTTGTGAAGGCATTATTTGCAATTTCTGCAGGTGTTCTGACACTACTCCAAATCCTAATGTCATCTATCTCCCCTTCAAAAAATTCTTCGGTGCCAGATCTGGAGCCAATAGTGGTGCTTCCTGCATTAACTAAAGGATCGCCAAAATATGTGCCTGTACTAGTCTGCTGCCCGTTTATATAGAAAATATAGTTGTTAGCGGCATCTAAAGTATATGCCACATGCACCCACTGATTACTAGTCAATGGTTGAGTATCGGTACTAGAAAGGCTCATGGCTCCTTGACTAAATACTTCTAAAAATCCATCCGAAACCCTGAAAGAAACATATTCCATAGGGTTATTAAACCAAGTAAAAATAGATCTCTCAGATGTTAATTGTGTTGGTCTTATCCAAGCTTCAATGGTTATTGGTCCCTCAAAATCCACTCCTCCTGCAATTGATACATAATCACTGTTATTGTCATCAAAATTAAGTGCATAATCATCTGTAGTTTGAAAAGCTTGCCATAGGATGTTCCCTGCTGATGGTTCAACCAGGTGAAAATCAGGCCCAGCAAATTCCCCAAAAGCCCTGGTAAAAACTATATTACCTGTGCCTGAAACAGCACTTTTCAACACATTATTAATAGGTCCTAGCTCAAAACCTACATTATCCAGTGTTACATTGTCAAAAGCATTGCTATTAACTTGTAGGTAGGCTGAGGATGTACTCCCAGACCCTTCAAAGATTACCGATCTAAACCTATTGACTTGCCCTCCATTGATTTGGAAACCACTATTCCCCAAACCATCGAAAATTACAGGATCAACAAAACTAGCTAAGTCACCTCCATCGACAGTGAGTGTCCCACTATTTTGTACAATAGCGTAATCTGTACCCATAACTACAGTAGGGCTTTCATTCATTAGATAGCTCATATCACCACCATTGTTAACAACACTAGATCCTGCACCCATTGTAATGAACCCAGCAGAAACTGTTAAAGCTCCCCCACTATTAATATTTATAGAGGAGTTATTCCCTAGGGTCATTGCCGCAAAAGAGACCAATAACTCACCTTCAGCAATTAGAATAGAGTTACCATCAGCAATGTTTAATACATTAGACTCTACTGGTAATCTTCCTCCACTCTCTATGGAGATAGAAGGATAAGGGATTTCTATTCCTATAGCTCCCCCAGGGTCAAAACTATTCATCACTTTATTAACAACTATATTGGCTCCTGTAGTAAAAGTAAAACCGCTTGTTATATTCCCAAACAACCAGTCCGTCCCTGCAGTGAAAGTATTCGACCCTAAATCTATTGATCCATTTTCATTGGTTGTAAAGGTATCTTCAATTGTTACATCAGTAAGAAAAGTAACATTTGTATCCTCTATTGTTAAATTGTTAAAGTTTCCATTTTGAACAGTTGATACAACTCCTGAAAAGGTAACTTTAGCATTCCCTGGATCAAAGGTTCCATTATTTAACCAATCTCCAAATTCCATTACAAAATCAGTAATTCCAGCAGAGAGAGTAGACTCAGCTCCTATTTCTAAGCCTTCAGCGAAATGAATCTCATCTGACCCGCTGGAAATAGAAGTATTTCCTGTACCCAATATTCGTAAGGCTGGTAATGGGTTGGTCTGCTGAATACTTATTGTTTGATTATGCCCTGAAAGCGTTAGTTCTGTTCCAGTAGTTCCTGTTATAGTGCTAGGCCTATTTGCAGTTAAAAATCCATTTACCTGTAGGTTTGCGTTACTCAGTAATAGTGATCCAGATGCCAATTCACCTGGAGAGCCTACTATCAAATTAAAGACACTAGCATCTTCTGTTACAAATACGGAAGGGCCACTAGTCTCAGTGGGAATACTCACTTGATCAATAGGTCTAGGAAGATTACCGCCTATCCAGGTGGCTGGATCATTCCAAGCTCCGTCACCAGCAGCTATCACTGTTTGTAAATCCGCAGCAGTAGAGTTGACCAGTGGTAAAGGATCTGTAAAACCTATCAATTGAGCATCTTGTTGGTTACTTCCTACTCTATCATTCAATATGGTCCCAGAAATACCATCAAAATCATAATAGTGCAATAAGCCTGATTCAAATCCTCCTAAAACCTGAAATAATCCTGCGAAAATTTGTGAATTTAAAAAAGCAAAATCCCAGATTCTAATTTCATCTAGCTCTCCTATCCATCTATCAGGGCTTCCAAGTGTACTTTGACCTATCCCGAATGTCCCATTTAGGGCTAGATTCCTTGTTACCTCCCCCAATGGTAAAGCATCTAAGTATAATTTTATAGTAGTGCCGTCATATATAACAATTGTATGATGCCATAAACCATCGTTGAAGTTATCTGCAGAAGAGGTGAAAACTACATCACTACTAGTAATTTCAATGTCTATTAATTCCAGTTGGTTCAATGCATTTTGCCTTAACTGCAGTGATCTTCCAGTCTCGTTTCCAATACTCCAAATAGCAGCATCTCTGCCAGTTTGACTTGTTTTAACCCATGCCTCAATGGTAAACGGCTGGTTAGTAATTCCATCAAATGGTGCTAGGTTGACCACTGCAGCGGCACCATCGTCATTAAATATCAAGGAGCTATTTTGAGCAAAAGCATTAGCGTAAAAAAAACAACAAAATAAGATTGCTGTAGATAGTCTGATCTTCAAAGTTTTCATATTCATGTGAGTAGTTGTTAATATGAATTTTAAATTTCTTACTTGATTGACCCTACCAAAAAAGTAGAAATCCTTTAAAAATTCAATTTTAATTACAGTGCAATAATACTGAATTTTTTCGTTCTTTGCCTGACATTTAAATTTCTTTATCTGCCATTAATGACCAATTTACTCACACTTAATACTTGATTTTGAAAAGAAGGAATTGTGATTTTCACTAAATAAATTCCTGCACCAATATTAGTTAAATTCAGTTTTCTATTACCATTTACGAGATTACTATTTTTTATATCATCTGACAAAACAGTTACACCACGGAGGTCTATCAATTCCAATTTTACCTCATAGGGTCTTCTAGCACTTATTTTAACATTAATAAAATCCTTGTCAGTTGGGTTTGGGTAAATAGAAAGCTGATCTATATAGTCTAAGGGTATTCCAGTGGCTTCTACTAGGTCTATTACTATTTCATCTTCAAATACAGTTACTTCTATTGTAACTTCAGTATCTTCTATGTCCTCAGTTATTTCAAATTGTGTAAATGATTCTTCATTAATAGGAATACCGGGATATTCTACAAAAATTCTGTATGCTCCAGCTGGCAGGTTACCAAATGAGAACATTCCATCATCATCAGTGAAAGTATAGGCATATAACTCAAACTCCTCATCTTCTGCTATTCTACCTTGTGATCTTCGTCTTCTTAAAGCACAACCAACTCTTCTCACTCTACGTCTTGCCTCTACTCGACCTCCCGCTCCAGTATCTGAAAAGTCTGAGTAAACAGTTCCTCCCAATGCACCACTACCACTTCCTATATCAAGTGGGATTCTTTCTATTAACACATTAATGTTAGTCGTGTCTTCCTCTAGTAATAGTACACTAGCTCTATCCCATTGAATAGAATTCTCATGGTAAGTAGGTAAATATGATCCTTCTTCAAATGGCTCTACTAAAATGATGTAATCACCTAATATCACATCCTCAAAGGAATAGCTACCCGTTGCTAATAAAGGTTGAATGGCCACCGTATCATATGGGCCATCCAAGACCTGTAATAATTTTACAATACCTGCTGTTAAAGGTTCTCTATCTGAAACCAGTGCTTTCCCACTGATACTTGCTTTAGCCAAAACGGTATTTACTTTGCTGTTGAGCGTAAAGCCAGGTACTACTGTATTGGTAATTTCACAACGATAATCTCCAGTATTGTTTCTGCCTAAGTTGAATATCTCAATAAAAGAGTTTGTCTCTTCCAATAGAAGTTGGTCATTCAAATACCATTTATATTGATTATTTGGACTGCCCCCTAATAAATCGATCGTAAAGTTCTGTCCTTTGTCTAAAAGGAAAGTTCCTCCATCTCCAATACTATTCTGAGGATCAAAGTTAAACCCAGTGATGTTTATATTGGGTTCTAAGCTGGTAAATTTCATTTGATTATCAAAAACATTCAATAATATCAAACTTGGAAGATTACTTAAATCTGGAAGAGATGAAAAATTGTTATCGGACAAATCTAATTGCTCTAAATTCTCTAATTGGTTTAATTGGGTTGGCACTTCTCCATGTAATAAATTTCCAGATAAGTTGATATTAACAAGTGCGTTTAACGATCTTATTTCATTAGGCAAAGTCATGGTTAGGTTGTTATTCGGTAAACTTAGGGTAGTTACCCTTCCAGAAGTTGGATCTGTATTAATACCCTCCCAGTTTTCTAAGGAAGAGCCTTCCTCTAACCAATTATCTTTTCTAAACCAATTTTCACCACCAGTTACGTTATAAAGTGTTACTAGAGCCAATGAATCAGTAATTCTATCTTCACTCAGCTCTGTGCCAACGGCATAAATTAACTGGTTACTCCTATTCGTACTTGTTACACTACCTTGTCCATCATTTCCAGAAATATCCGATTGGCCTAAGCTAACAAAATCACCAGACTCCTCATTGGCACTTGCTACTACTACCTTGTTAATATTGGTGACTATTCTTTCATTAGATACATTTAATCTGACTTGTGATCCATTAAAGGTCCCTGAAGTCAAGCTTCTCTGCCAAAAACGATCGATGGAAATTTCATCTAAACCCAAACCCGCAGTTGCTGAAGGGTTCGCTGAAATTACTTCTATTTTATTGATAGGTGCATCCCCTGAAACAGCAAGCAATTCAATGGGTGAGTAGCCATTTGATGAGCCTATCGGAAATAATAAGTCTCCTTCTCCACTTCTGGACAAAGCACCTTCCAGGTAAGAATCTGAATTACCTCCAATTACAGAGACTCCGTCTCTCAATAAAAAAGTTTTTTCTTCAGCGATTTCAGCAACTCCAGCAATAAGAACAAGTTCACTTACTACATCTATGTCTGAGACAAAGACTTTCCTACCTCCGCCTGATAATTCTAAGGAATAAAATGTTTGATTGTTATGGTCTATCGTTTGAACAGTTATCCCATTTAAGACAAATTTCCCATTTTGGGAAAGGTAAGAATTCAGGTTTGTCCAGTCTCTGCTCACAGAAATTACCCCTTCATTCCTGATGGTTCCACTATTAACTGCACTTCCAATGATGGTTAACTTAGTTCCCGGCACAATAGAAATTACCTCTCCTTGATTAGTGAAAAATGATTGTCCCGTTACTAAACTTACTGCATGGCACATGATCAACAGCAAAAGAAAATACTTGTAAAGCCTTTTCATTGTAGTTAATATTATTAATCTAAATTCAGAACATTATAAGTCAACCTTACTCCATGCAATTCTATTTGATTGGTATTAGAGTCTGCTCGGTATAAAATGTAGTAGACAAAGTTTCGATTATCTATTACTTCGGCCCCACTGGTAATAATAGCCCCTGAAGATAGGTCTTGCGTATCAGTAGAAGAACCTGCAGGAGTGGTTTCAACATTCAGAATATTCTCAAAACCTGATACTTTGTTATTTGCATATGGGGCTCTTAGAACGGTAATCCTCGCAAACCCTTGTGAAGAAGTGGCGTTATCTAATACAGTTGCTTCCAGGCCTTCTAACTGAGCACCATCGGGGAGTTTTAAAGGCACACTTGCAAAACCAAGCACATTTGATTCCCCTCCTGTAAAATGAACTTGAAAATTAGCATTGTCCACAGTTCTTAAAGAGGCATTAGAAGTCCCTACATTTAGCCTTTGAAATTCAAGAGGCCCAAAGGTTTTAACGCGCTGCCTTGTAGTATTATACCTGAAGTTTCCCGAAGTGATGATATTCTGATTACCAAAATTTGGTATCACCTTATTACCAGAGATTCTGTTGGCTGCCGTAGTAGAAATATCAGTATTAGTAATAGTTCCATCCGCAATTTCAGCAGTCCCTACGGCACCTGTTGCTATTTCTGAGGCGGTTACAGCATTAGCTCCAATATCTTCTGCAGTTATTGTATTTGGCGCTATTTGTAGGGTGCCTATTGAATTTGCAGCAATTACCAGATCAGTCAGGCCACTTCCATCACCCGAAATCATTCCTGTTGTACTGATATCCTGTCCTCCAAAATCTGGAATCACTTTGGTACCATCTATGCCTGCTGCAGTTGATATATCTGCATTGGTGATGGTGCCATCCAGAATAGCCGTTGTTCTCACCGCATTTTCAGCTATTTCGGCAGGACCTACACCTCCAGTAGCAATATCTGCTTGTTGTATGGAATTCATCGCAATTTTATCTGTTGTAATCGCATTATCGGCAATGGATGCATTGGTGACTGACCCAACACTAATTGGAACATTAGTCAAGCCGCTCCCATCTCCAGCAAATGATGTTCCTGTAATAGCCCCAGCCTCTAAGGTTCCCATAGTACTGATATTCAAAGTGCCGAAGTCTGGATTTATTTTTGTTCCTTCAATGCCTGCCATACCTGAAATATCTTCGTTTATAATTTCTCCATTTACGATAGCTGCAGAAGTAACATTGCTCACTGTATTAATTTCTAATTGCAGTTCTTCTAAAGCTAGCTGTACATTGTTAGAAGTCAATCCATTGCCTAATGTAACTGGTACTTCAGATGCATTTTGGTCATCAGTTCCTCCTGGTGGTATTATCGGTGCAAAATCTACATTTCCAACAGTTACACCATTTTCAATTATCGTTAGGGTAGTCCCTGATAACGAAACCTCATCAATCGTTTCATTGTCAGCATCTGTATCTCCATCTGACAATATCTCAGTTTGTAGCTCTTCTAATGCAGCCTGCACATTTCCTGCTACTAGGTCTGTAGTGCTATTGATCAAAACTTCCGTCCCTGTCTGATCATCACTACCTGTTCCATCTTGTAAAGGGGACAGGTCTATACTACCTGTTTCTACATTGTTTTCTTCAATAGAAAGAGTAGTTCCAGTTAAAGTCATATTCGAAATCACCTCATTAGATGCATCCAAATCACCTGTATTGACTATCGTGTTATCTGATAATCCTATTCCTGCTCCTGCCTGTAGGGTTACTGTAGAGGTGATCCAAGTACCATTGAACCAAAAGTAAATCCTTCCATCAGTTGTATCAAAAACGGTTAGGCCATTGTCTTCAGTAGTTAATGAAGCTAAAAAGGAAGGTTCCGTTCTTTGAACCGCAGTCATTCTAGGTAATAGGAGACCTTGATCGCCTTCCGTCACTAAATCCAAGATGGCATGGGGGTTTGGGGTATCTGTACCGATCCCTACAGATTGTTGCGCATTAGAGATTGTGTTAAAAAATACCATCAAAATTAATGGTGCAATTGCTTTGGAAATATTGGTTGGATTTATCATCTCTTTCAGTTCGAATTCTTAAACGTTTATTGCTTGCTAAAACTGAATTAACCTTCCGACCATTTTTTGAAACACTGACCTTGGGATTCTTTTGTCTTTTACTAATCTAATTCCTATTATTTGGGGCTGGATTATCAAAATACAGTTTTAACAATCTGATAAAATTGATGAATTAACAGTTTAGATGCTACTCCGTTTTAGTGAACTGCTTGATATTTTTAGTGAATGATATCTAAAAGCAAGTATCATTCAATATTTAGAAATTCTAGCTACCTATTAAAAACACCTAAAAATCATATCTGTCAGAGAGTATTAACCTCTGTGAGGTGTTTTCAGGTGATTGGCTTATCTTTTCGGATATTTTTAGGTACTTATTACCACAATCACACATAGTGAAAGAGGTATGACAAACCACTTTATCAAGGTTTTCTTCAAATTTTAACCCGAATGATACAATAGAAATTTGATGCAAACCATAACTAACAGCCATCTAGCCACTTAAATCCTAATTTCCTACTCACCATAATGGAGACTATGTCTGCGTTGCAAATCAGAATTTAGGCAGCTATCTAACAGCCATTTAAGATTTTCTCTTAAAAGTCTAATGCGTCATTCGGGTTTAAGACACTCCTTTATCTACTAATAGATTTACCCAAAGGTATCTTAAAATTGATATTCCATTTCTTCAGTCTATCACTTAAAGGTGGTTTGCTGCTGTTGTGGCTGTCAGTAATGAACCAACCCCGACCCAAGGGTACGGGGTATCTATGGGCAATAATTTAATGATCGACTCAAGAGTCGGGGAATTAATATCCCTTAGGGATTCAATTTGCTGTGCAAGGGACAAAGCCAGTTCTTCTAATGCATCAAAATTAGCACGAGTAAAAGGTGTTTTAGATAGATCTCCCAAAAGTCAACCGCTTTTTCGGTTTGGAAGACCAGTAATATTTATCAAACAATCAAATAACTGAATAATAACAAGAAAATTTATCCTGATTATAAGTCTCTCCATAGCAACCACTTAAAAACAAGTTTGTTAAATCCTCATAGCCATGTTTTGCTTCTCTAACATAAGTATATGTAATTTTGAATTTTATAAGCTCGTAACGATTTCTAATGCATAATTCAGGTTAAAACTACTAATTTTACTAACTCAGTAGACAATTTATTTGTAAACCCAGTAGAACTAATTTAAAGAACAAAGTACAATGCTCCATTATGATATTAAACAGGCAACAAACATCTTTCTTAAATCTTATCCTGTAACAAGCTTAAAAGGCCAAATAATAACAAGTATTATTATCGGACTCTCTATTTCCTTTATTCTAATAATATTTCAACCTTTTGGAACTTATGAATTCAAAATGAATTATAAAAAGCTATTCCTTTTTGGCTATGGGATGGTTTTTTCAACGGTCTACTCAATTTACTACCTTATAATAATGACTGTATTAAAAAAATGGTTTAATCCTCAAAAATGGAATTTAGCCAAGGAAATTGTCACTGTAATTCCTGCACTTATAATAATATCAATAACCTCTATTTATTATTATAATGGGCTGCTTGAAAATTATGATATAAGACTAAAAGATTTTGGCTATTTTTTCCTTCTATGCTCAGCCGTAGGTGCGATTCCGCTAAGTGGTTTTTACTATCGTAAGTATTTAAAAAGCAAATTAATTTCAGTTAAGCCGTCTGAGGTTTTAGCAGGAGCGTCTACGATAAGCATTGAGAGTAACAACAAAAAAGAAAACACCATCGTTGTTGAATCACAAGACCTCTTATATATTAAATCATGTGGAAATTATATAGAGGTTTGGACAAAAACTCATACAAAACCCTACATTGTTAGAAATTCACTTAACTACATTGAAGCAAAGCTATCAAAAAATGAATTTCTAAAAATTCATCGCTCATATATTGTAAATATTAAAACTTTAGATTCTTTAATTTTAACTGGATCTACCTATACTGTCAAAATAATAGGCAGTGACTTGTTGATCCCTATTTCTCGCTCGGTAGTTAAGGAAGTAAGAAGTTTTATCAACTAGTTTAGCGTAAGAACACCTCATTATAGCCTTTCATTTCAGCCCTAAAAATTGTAAAACAGCCCTTTTATTCGTTGTTAACCCCCATTTTATGTAGTAGGTCACTTCGTTTTTTTTATTCCACATTACTCTCTGAAATTTACACTTAAAAGTAAATAGATAAGTTTAAAATAAAATGAAAAAAAAGTTACTAACTACTATATGTACCTTATTGATTTCAATAATTCTTTTCTCTCAAGAAAAGAATACATTGAATAACTCTGTTTGGCATATCATAGACAATACCAACACAGAATACGTGCTTCAGCTAAAGTTAATGAAAGGTAAATTTATGCTCTTCTCGAGAAAGGGGAGCTCCAAAAACATCATCCCTTCAAAATATTTATTGGGACGTCTGGTAGGTAAAGTTAATTCAAGTGCAATCCAAATAAAGGGTAAGTACCATTTAAAAAATGATACTCTTTTCTTGAAAGGTCAATATAAATCCTTAACATCAAAACAAGATTTCTTAGGTACTGTTGTTAAGGATTCGCTATCTGCTTCACTCACAAGAAATCAGTACAGAGGATCACGCATTGGTAGCCTTGATTCTTTAAAAGATTATCATTCCATTATTAAAAAAGCTTTAGCATATACTGAAAGTAATCTTTATGATACTTCAATCTTACAGTCAAAAGAATGGCTTGATTTTAAAACAGATGTTCTATCACGTTCTCAAATAATTAAAGATGATTATGAGTTTAGCTTGATGTACAATAGTAGAGTCAGAAAACTCCCATTTTCGCATTATGGAATTGAAATATTTCAAACAGATCAAAAGGAAGTCCTCAATGAAGAAATAAAAAAACCAGAGACACAAAAATTTTCATTGAAGCAGATAGATTCAAATACCATGCTTTTAACTATTAAAACTTTTGCAGCTACTAAAGAAGAAATAATCCCATATATAGATAGTTTAAAGAAAAAGAAAGTAGACCATCTTATTATTGATTTAAGAAATAACACTGGTGGCTCTATTTCTTCTGCTTTGCCACTGGCGAGATACTTGGTAAATGACACATTATATGGTGGCTTGTTTCTGACTCAAAAATATTTTTTGAAGAACACCTCACTTCCAAAAATAGAAGAATATAAAAAGTTTCCATTATTTAGTGAGGCAAATTTCGATTTAATTCTCAATGGCATACACAATGAAGAAGGATTATGTCTTGTAGTTTATCCTGATGATGTTACTTACACGGGCAATATCTATGTCCTGGTTAATAAGCATACAGCAAGCACTTGTGAACCATTAGTCTACGGGCTTAAAAGAGAAAAAAGAGCAATTATTATAGGTGAAAAAA
The DNA here is from genome assembly GCA_937958005.1 of uncultured Cyclobacteriaceae bacterium. GTDB lineage: Bacteria > Bacteroidota > Bacteroidia > Cytophagales > Cyclobacteriaceae > JANSWY01. Next base: position 2,363 of record CALGOB010000225.1, on the reverse strand, counting down.
CTGCTGGGGAAATGTTAAATGGAGAAAAATTCCAAATTGCCAACAATATGAGGCTTTGGATTCCGACAGCAGACTTTTACACTGTAGATGGGCTCAGAATTGATAAAGTAGGTGTAGAACCTCATGTAAAAGTAAAGCCAGATAGAGCATTAAACAAAACACTCCAATTAATTAAAAAAAGTACTCAACAATAATTTTCCTGTAACTGTAATTTCTACAAACAAAAAATATCTAATCAAAATGAATAGAACATTAAAAGTAGTCTTGATAATTGCTATCTCTTTTGGGATATATGATGCGCTACAACATTATGCATTTTCAGATTTAGCAACTAGAGTTAATGCGTATATAGATAATATTGGAATCAGCTATTTAATCAAGTGCTTAGTAGTTGGTATTCCTTTATTTATAGGAGTAGGAGTCATACATAACTTTAAGCATTTTTTTGAAACTGTAGGGCTCGCTAAATCCATTTGGAAGGTTTTTCTATTTTCATTCATATGCACATTACCTATGTTAGTTGGGTATTTTATAGTATTTGAAGTTGATGTAGAGATAACAATTGCCAGTATTTTTAATGGAGCCATAGTTGCCGCTTTTATAGAGGAGTTATTTTTTAGAGGAATTCTATTTGGACAACTCTTTAGATACACCAAAATTGGATTTATCCCTTCTATCATTTTTGGTGCCTTCATTTTTGCCTCTGGTCATCTGTACCAAAGCCAAGAGTTTTCGGTTTTGATAGGTGTTTTTTTAACTACCTTTATAGGAGCTATCCTATTTGCTTGGGTATATGTAGAGTGGAATTATAACCTATGGGCATCAATTTTTTTACATCTATTTATGAACCTATATTGGTTGTTATTTTCCGTTTCTAGTAATGCCCTTGGGAATATATATTCTAACATTTTTAGAATAGTCACTATTTCACTGATCTTGGGATTGACTATCTACTACAAAAGAAAAAAAGGAATTAAATTTGAGATAAATAAAAATACTCTTCTAATAAAAAAATAACTAAAGCATACTAAAGGTTATCACGACAGGTTTTGTACACGTCAAACTCCTTCCAAACTCTACTTTCCTGAGCCTGTAAAAGTAATTATTTGTTTGATGAGCTTGAGCCAAAACGAAATAACTATAATTATTCTGTCGTGATAACTTCTACTAACTAAAATATTCATAAAGTTCGCATTTGCATGGTGAAGTGCATAATCAAAAAGGTTAATCTTATAGATATAGTTACTAATAATTTTGACTCATGGAAGAATATTTTCAAATTGAACCAACGGCCTCTATTCTATAATAAAGTTTGAGCTTCTGTTATCGCTTGGCTTTCTATGGTGTCCCAAATACTCATTAATCATCTCATTAGTTATATTTCCTGTACCCCAACAGCCATAACTTATTGCCAGAAACAGGATCACCTACTGGGGAAAGCCCCAATAGCAAGATTTTAACTCAGGGTATTCTTGTTGTAGCTTTCTATAACTTCTGTCTTTTAACTTTGACGGTGTATCATATGTTGTGCTTTATCACCTCCAAGTAATGCCATTTATCATAATTGGAAAAGGTTAGGTCTTTCCCTACTTTATGTTGTCTTTTTTTGAGACAATACTTCTTTAGGCTTCCCAATCATCGGAGTTTCTTAAATATATGGGTTTTTATCCTAGGATTTCTTTGCCATCTTTATCCAAAACAAATTGACGTTTACAATCTTTACACTGGTCTGGTAATTCTGCTTATCATAGTGGGTTTCCACATTTTCTTTATCTTGTGACCTTGCCAATTTAGGCATGTTATCATCATCTAGATAGTGTCCGTCCAAATTCTATGGGTCTGAGAATGATTCATGAATATTTTTAGTTTTGATATGAATTTAATAACCTGAACCCGATTTTAAAAAACGGCTAATTAGTTAGTTTCGACTGGATCGTATTTGATAGCAGGCTTTTTAGGAAAAAAAGAGTAAGCAATTAAACTGGAGATTAAATTGGTCAAAAAATTGGCAAATGACCTATGCCTTGAATGTTCAATTTGGCATATATTTTTGAGCTCATCATTCACGGATTCTATAACGGGTCTTTTTCTAAGAAGAATTTTGTCTTTAAGCTCTATAAGCACATTCTTCATATTATTTCCAATACTAGTGATCAAGTGCAGTCCATCAAGAAAAAGTACCTGTGTCAGTTCCTTGCTGATTGCCTTTATCAGCATACAGTTTCCCTTTTAAAGCGTTGATGAAAGCTTTATTTTTCAGTGGTTCCCTATCATCAGTATTGCTGGGGGTAATCACAAAACTGAGTAGCTCGCCTTTATCATTTATGACTATATGTAGCTTAAAACCAAAGAAATAACCCATA
>CALGOB010000224.1 GCA_937958005.1 uncultured Cyclobacteriaceae bacterium | reverse complement strand
GAATAATTCGGGAAATAATTATTAGAAAAACTAAATGGTTGACCATCAACGTAATCGATTCAGTAGAGTAAAATTGACATTCCTCAAATTTGGGCTATGTTAATTCTTAAGTCTTTCATCATAAAACTTAGTAAATCAATTACTTAATAAGAAAGGTCATGGTTTGTCATGAATAATGTAGGTTAAATGTTAATAGTTTATCATGGTAGAATGATTATAGGGGACCTCTAAAAACTCCCTGTTGCTTTTTGACCCGATCTTTTTCCCTGATACTGCGTTATCAAAATACTCATTTAGATCCTCTAAACTCCGTTTTTGATGCCTTGCCTAAGAAAAAAAGCTCTTAGGCAAGATTTCAAATTGAGTTTTTAGAGGTCTCCTATAGTTACTTTGTTTCTTTTCGTTCAAGTTTATCAAACAAATAATTAGAATTATGAATTAATTATTACTTAGAAAGACTCAGAAAAGCAGATTGCTGAAGGAATTGGATCTATACAAAACCAATCATGATCATATTTAATAAGGATGTTTTATTAAATCAGTCAGTCAGCTCAAAAGGAGTTATTGAAGTTAAAGTATATCAAGAATTTCATAACAAACCTTAGAAGGTTTCATCTCTAGTAGCAAAAAAACAAGTACTAACTTACCATACTCATAATTAAAGCATTAAAAAACAGTTTCAATTACATTTCTCTTAGGTAAATAATCTGTTATTACAAATACTGCAAACAATGATCATTTTGATGTAATCAATTGGTTTTCAAAAGAAAATACTATTTTATCTTCACTTTTTCTTGTTTTTTACGTTAAAAATTAAAGTTAGGTTTAGTTACCATTCATAGAATCAAAGAAGTCTTTTTTCTTTTAATTCATATAGTAAGCGCCTACTTTTGATGGCATAACAACAAATCCAAGATGTACACAGTTAAGAGGCTTACTACTAAAGAAAAAGCGCTTGAAATAAACTTAGATGAAAAGATCTATGGCACAATGGCCGAAGTAGGTGGCGGTCAAGAAGTTGCAGCCTATTTTTTCAAAGCTGGTGCTGCATCTGGCACCATTGCGAAAACCATGTCAGCATATGATATGACTTTTAGTGATTCTATTTATGGTAAAACGAAGAAGTATGTCTGTCAAGAAAAATTGATGAAAATGCTTGACAGAGAATATTCATTACTCTCTCAAAGACTTACTGCTAGAGCGAAAAGGACGCAGTTTTTTGCTTTTGCCAATACAGTTGAAGTTCTTAATTATCAAAAAACCAATCAAGGACATGGTTGGATAGGCCTTAGGTTTCAATTACATCCCAATTCTGTACCTAATGATTGCATTATTCATGTAGTTCTAAATGATACAGATACAGTTTGGCAACAGCAGGTATTGGGAATGATAGGGGTCAATATGATTTTCGCTTGCTTCAAAAACTACTCCCCTGAAGAAATCATTAAGTCCTTATTGGACAATATCAATAGTGGTAGAGTAGAAATAGACATGATCAGACTATCTGGCCCTGACTTCCATCATGTTGACAACCGATTAATGAGTTTATTGTTAGTCAAAAACGGATTGACTCATGCCACCTTATTTGATCCTAAAGGAAACGTATTAATGCCTTCCGAGGCACTATACAAAAAAAACGTATTGATTCTTAGAGGGAGATTTAGGCCTGTTACACATGTTAATGTAGACATGATGATTTCGGGTCTAAGGTATTTCAGGAACGACCCTGAAGTGGTCAAAGAGAATTTATTCATTCTTTCTGAGCTTACTTTAAAGGATTTAGCTGTCAAAGAAGGGAAAATAGATGAAAATGATTTTTTAGACAGAGTAGACCTCCTATGTTCCCTTGGTCAAAACGTATTAATTTCCAGTTACAAAAGACATTATAGATTATCAGCTTATATTTCAAAATACACGAAAAAGAGGAAGTTAGCTCTAATTGTTGGTTTCAACAACCTCAAAACTATTTTTGAAGAAAAGCACTACAAAGATTTAGATGGAGGTACTTTAGAAGGATTTTCAAGACTTTTTGGAACTAACAGTCAGTTACTTGTTTATCCATCCTACAACACAGAAGATGATTCATTAAATACTGCTGAGAGCTATACACCGGATGAAAAATTAGTCTCACTTTATAAATATTTTCAAGAAAACGAGAAAATAGTTGACTTGAAAGATGTTAAAAAAGAGAATCTGCACATAATCTCAGACCAAGTCCTTGAAATGATTGGTGAGGATGTAGCTGGATGGGAAAATATGGTACCAGTAAGGGTCTCTAATTTAATCAAAGAGAACTATATGTTTAATTATCCTACACCTTTAAATGTAGATGAAGAAGACCTGGTGTGATAAAAGGCAGGTATAGGTGATAAATGTCCTTATCAATTTAACAATTTGATCTATATTTGATGCCGTAAAAAAGATAATATGGCATCAAGAGGTGGATTTTCTAATAAACTTGGTTTTATTTTAGCTGCAGCAGGTTCTGCAGTAGGTTTGGGCAACATTTGGAAGTTTCCATTTGAAGTTGGAAACGGTGGTGGCGCGGCTTTTGTTCTGCTATACCTCTCGTTTTGTTTCATTTTGTGTTTCCCAGTGATGATTACCGAGATAGCCATCGGTAGAAAAACTTCTCTTAACCCTGTAGGTGCGTTCAATGCATTAGGTTTCAAAAACTGGAATATTGTTGGGAAATTAGGAATTCTTTGCGGTGTTTTAATCTTGTCTTTTTATAATGTAGTAGCAGGATGGGCATTTGGTTATTTTGTTGAAATGGTACAAGGCCACTTTGATATTGGTCAAAAATTTGGTGGTTTTATAAGCAACATTGTAAAAGTGGGTGGCTATGCGGTTATCTTTATGTTTAGCACGGCTTTTATTGTATCAAAAGGTGTTTCTGGCGGTATTGAAAAAGCCGCTAAGATTTTAATGCCAACTTTAATCATCATGATTTTAGGGTTGGTGGCATATGCCATGACTTTACCTAATGCCACTAAAGGGATTAGTTTTTATTTAGTACCGGATTTCAGTGAAATCAACATTAATGTAATAGGTGGTGCTCTCAGACAAGCATTTTTCTCACTCTCTTTAGGAATGGGTGCTTTAATCACTTATGGCAGTTATGTGGGCAAAGATGACAACATTGTTAGCTCTGCAGCTTATATCACTTTAATGGATGTTGGAATTGCCTTTATCGCCGGTCTAATGATCTTCCCATTTGTCGCTTTTAATTTAGGTGGTGATATGCAACAAGTAACAGAACCTGGATTTGGTGGGCCAGGACTGATTTTTGTTACTTTACCAAGTGTCTTTGAAAACATTGGAGGAGCCCTAGGCATAATAATTGGTTCCCTCTTCTTCTTATTATTATCATTTGCGGCACTTACCTCCACAGTTTCATTACTAGAAGTTCCCGTTGCCTATGTGGTTGATGAGCATAAAGTCAATAGAAATAAAGCCGTTTGGTTAGTCGCTGGAATTATCTTTATCCTAGGTATTCCTTCTTTATTATCAGGAGGTTATTCAGAATTCTTCTCCAACTTCTCCAGAATAATTGGTGTTCCAGAAGTTATTGATGGTGATTTCCTTTCATTTGTAGCTGCTTTAGCAGATGTGCTCTTATTACTGGGTGGATGTTTAATTGTATTTTTTGCTGGGCACGTTTGGAAAAAGCATAATTTGGATGCCGAAATCTCTCAAGGTTTTGAGGGATATGAAAAGTCCTTCGTGAAAAAATTCTTGAATTTTACTATCACCATTTTAAGCCCTATTATTCTTGCGATATTGTTTATTTTGGTTTTCTTCAATAATTTTATTGGAATAGACATTATGAGTATGATCTCTTAATAGTAAAATTTCGATATCTTACTTGCACGATATTTAAAAGGCTTCCTTAGTAGAAGCCTTTTTTCATGTCTGATTTTAAAATTCTCCATTTCGGCAGCAGGTCGCTGCTAAAAGCGGTAGTTGTTCCTATAGTGGCTGACCTGGCTTAAAGACGGAGTTTCCCGGACAAAGCCGCTAAAAGAGGATTATCAAAAGTAATTTGAGAGAAATATTGATTACTCCCCTCGTAATTGCCCTAGTATCTAGATCAATTGATCTATGACACCAAAATCTTATTAGATCTTACTCAAGCAAATTCTCTTCAAAGTCTTCTAATACCAATTTAGTTTTACAAGGAAACATATCTATTCGCAAATTTAATATTTGCCATGCATTAATAATACTCACCATAGCGATGCTATGCTTACGTTTTTTGCCCCTGCGGGGAATCGCTTTGTCTAAATCAAACTTATTAAAATATCTTATACGCCCCTATAAACATAAATGGGTATTACCTCCTTTTATGGCAACAAAATGAACCAACCCCGACCCAAGGGTACGGGGTATCTATGGGCAATAATTTAATGATCGACTCAAGTCGGGGAATTAATATCCCTTAGGGATTAAATAGCTAATCAATCCCATTATTTAACCTATTGACTTAGAATTCTAGAAAAGTTTTATCTTTAACCCTAATTATGCATTAGAAAATCTATTCCAATTATAAGACTTTTCATTACAACCGCTTAACACAAGTTTGTTAAATCATCATAGCCACGCTATGTTTCTCTAACATAAGTGTCTGTAATTTTGAGCTTTATAAGCTAATAACGATTTTTAATGAATAGTTTGGGTTTAACTTGCTTTCTACCAATAATTTTTAGCATTAGCGTTTCTCATGAGTGAAAATAATTTTCGTTACCAGAATCATTTCAGAAAAAAACTTCATACCATCATATTTGGCACTGATACCAAAGCTGGAAAACTTTTTGATGTAATCTTACTCTATGCCATACTGATGAGCATCATTATTGTGATGGTAGAAAGTGTTGAAAAGATCAATATTCAATATGCTGCTGAACTGAGAACCTTAGAGTGGATATTTACCATATTCTTCACAGTCGAATACGTGTTAAGGCTTTATTCTTCCACCAAGCCTTTAAAATACGCATTTAGTTTCCTCGGGATTATTGATTTGTTAGCCTTGATCCCTACTTATATGACCATCTTTATTCCAGGAGCGCAATTTCTAATTGTTGTCAGAGCAGTAAGGTTATTACGGGTTTTTAGGGTCATGAAATTAACCCGCTACTTGGGTGAAGCCAATGTTTTAGGGCAAGCACTCTGGAATAGCCGACGTAAGATTATTGTCTTTCTAGGCGCCGTGATGAGTATTGTCATCATTTCAGGCACCGTTATGTATGTCATAGAAGGTGCTGAAAATGGGTTTAACAGCATTCCGCTCAGTATTTACTGGGCTGTAGTTACTTTAACCACTGTGGGTTATGGGGATATCGCTCCCCAAACTACCATAGGACAAACCTTCTCAGTGATACTCATGCTCACTGGCTATGCCATAATCGCTGTACCTACTGGGATTGTCACTACAGAAATAAGGATCACTGAAAAAGAGAACCATGACAAACAACCAGAGAATTGTTTAAAATGTGATAGAAGTGATCATGATGGTGATGCTGATTTTTGTAAGTTCTGTGGGATTAAGATTGTTCCTTAATAGAGAAAAGAGAATTATTAATTAGGAATTTGTAATTAGTAATTAGCTTAGTTAGAGCTTGTCCATAATGTCTTAGTTTGGGTATGAAAAAAAATAAAAACGCTATGGATTCCCACTTTTAAAGGGGGCTAGGGGGATTTTATGAGATCAATCTTTTTCTTTCTTCCTACTTTATAGACAAACTCTAATTACTAATTTTTATCGTTTGGTTAATTTTTACTCTATTGTTGATAATAAGTAATAGGTTCTTGATGGTGGCTATTTGTTTGAGCATTAGCAATGACACAGAGCTCTTATCATTCTCTCAAATACCAGTTATCGTTTTATCAAAATTATGGAGGATTGCAGGGTCAGGTAAATTCCTCAGCTGCCATTGATAAACTGTTATTATATGAACTTCATGTGTCTTGCCACCTAACGGCTGGTTTCTTTTTGCGAGAGCTGATTAGAAGAAATTAATTAATTAGGAATTTGTAATTAGTAGATAACTTAATTACTAACTTTCTAATTAGGAATTAGTAATGCGAAATTAGGATTATGAATTACAAAATGTCATTTCGTGTTCTTCAAAAACCTTACTGGTGCTTCATCTCCGAAGTAAACAAAGTACTCTCCTGCTTTTAAAGCACTGATATCTATGGCTAGGCCATTTCCATCCAGTACAATATTGCCTGATTCGTCTTCAATGGTATATTCGCTGGGTCTGTTAAACCTCAAGGTTTTAGCAACTGTTGTACTTACTAATTTGACTGGTTCGGGGTAATACTCCAACTCTATTTCACTGGAATACAAATAACGTAATTCTGTCACTTTATATTTGACCCTCAGTTTATTAGCTCCTTCTGTTAATGGGGGAAAGAATTCATATCTATCTCCTTCAAATTTCCCTGTTGACTGGACATTCCCTACTACATTCCAACCATCTGCATATAACTGTTCTATGTCAAACACAGCGCCAGGCCTATCGCCTTTAGTTGTCCAATACATGATGGAGTCATTGATGACTAAATCGGTAAACTTGAAGCTTGAATGAATTAATATCGCCTTCTCATTGATAATAGTTGGTTTACAAACACTCTTGTGATCAATCTTGATTTTAACTGGAGTATATAAATCAAAACCTGAGAAATCTATTTTAATGGCAGATAAGTTATAGTTAACGTGGAGAGATTTACCATTGACCAATATTTCATCAATACAGAATTGCTTGAGTCCTGGGTGATAGGAATTCTGGATATATAGAGGCTCCCCCTTGAACACACCTGTAAGTACGATCTCCTTTTGGGCTAGCGCATGCAAGGACATACTCATGAAAAATATGAGCAAAAGATATTTAAATTTTCTTTGCATAACTAAGCAAAAGTATCAAATTCAAATTGAAAAGGCTAATAATAGGTTCAATTACTCAAAGGAGGCAGCAAGCTACTCAAACCTTAATGAATCAATTGGATCGAGTTTTGACGCTCTTCTTGCAGGTAAAAACCCACTTAACATCCCTACTAGGTAACCAATAGCAATTCCAGTAAAAATCCATAGCCATGGAATCACAAATGAACCTCCACCTATTAACAACGGCACAAGGTTACCAAATATTATACCAAGGATGATCCCTCCTATGGCACCAAACTGACAGACAATGAAAGCTTCTATTAAAAACTGTTGTCTAATTTTGGCTGGGGTAGCGCCCAAAGCTTTTCTAACACCAATTTCCCTTGTTCGTTCTGTTACCGATACAAGCATGATATTCATGAGCCCTATAGAGGCACCTAACAAGGTAATAAAGGCAAACGCGCCCCCACCTAGCTTAAAGTAGATGGCTATTTCCCCCAATCTTTCCGAAAGGGATTTATTTCTTCTCACTTCAAATGAATCTGCCTGTGTTGGTGGATCCCTTCTTATTTTACGCATTAATCCTGTAGCAGCGCCTACTGCATAATCCATTTGATTTGGGTCATTGAGCCCTACAGATATATCATAACGCAAGGTCCTTCCCCCTGAAATCCTCCTACCTGTTTCTAAAGGGACGATCATTGCCCTATCCGTTCCACCAGAAGCTACCCCTCCTTGTGACTCTACAAGACCTACTACTCTGAACTTAGTCCCTAAAAAAGAAATGGATTTATTAATAGGAGATTCATTTTTATCAAAGAGTGCTTTTTTAATGTCATTTCCTATGATGACTACATTGACTCCGTTCCTTACTTCTATTTGAGAAAAATTTCTTCCTTCTTTTAAGTCTGCGCCTTCTATAGATAAATAATTCTCATCTCCTCCTCTCACTAGTAAATTGGGATTAGAGACTTTAGAGCCTTTTTTTGCTTCAGCGAATCCAGTGACAAAAGTAGAGACCCCTACTTCACCTGGCCCGTCAAATTTTTCTTGAAACTGAATCGCTTCTTCGTAAGTAATCTGAGGGTAAACTTTTTCCTTTTTTCCTCCCCTATTGGACCCAGCCCTTTTATTTCTGATGTCAAAAGAGTTAGCACCCAAGCTTGAAAAACTGCTGTTAAGAGAAGCTTGTAATGAGTCAATAGCAGTTAATATCCCTACCAAAGCAGCGATTCCCAATGCGATAATAGAAGCTGTCAATACTGTTCTTAATCGGTTTCCTTTTACAGAAATCACGCCTTCTCGTATATTTTCTCTAAGATCCATTTACTTTTTATTTCCTAGTCCGTTGAAACTTATACGTATAAAATTCAATTATGATAAGTAATGTACTTATTTTTATCAAAGTAATTATCAGAATTTATTAAAGGATACATGTTGAGAAGGTTATTTTTACTGTTCACACTCCTGCTCTTTTTTGGGCATGCCAAAGCATCTTATTTGTTTATACACATGGATGCCACACAATCAAACCACTTAAAAGCCTACGGAATTGCCTATTGGGTATTGACTGAGGACGTAGAGGTAGACTGGCTGCTTAATTACCGTGGGGGTAGTTTTATGTTCAAGTATTCTCAAAAGTTTGAGAATGAATTGGTTATCAGGGGGATTGGCTATCAGGTTATTTCCGATGCCAGTGCCAATGGGATTCTCAGTGAAATTGCTAATCCGAATTCTAATATGGATGTCATGAAACTGGAAAAGCATCCCAAGATTGCCGTTTATTCCCCAAAAAGCAAACAGCCTTGGGATGATGCCGTGACCCTGGTGCTTACCTATGCAGAAATTCCCTATGAGGTAGTTTTTGATGATGAAATCATGTACAATGAGTTACCGAAGTATGACTGGCTACACCTCCACCATGAAGATTTTACGGGACAATATGGAAAGTTTTACAATAATTTCAGGTCTACCCCGTGGTATCAGAAACAGCAAAAAGAATATGAAGAATCCGCCAACCGTCATGGGTTTGGCAAGGTAAGCCAGTTAAAATCAGCTATTGTCCAAAAAATACATGGTTATGTGGCCAATGGAGGTTTTCTCTTTGCGATGTGCTCTGCAACAGACACCTATGACATTGCCTTGGCGGCTCAAGGGTTAGACATCTGTGATTACATGTTTGATGGTGATCCTCCTGATCCCCGTGCACAGCAAAAGCTTGATTTTTCCAAAACATTGGCTTTCCAAGATTTTGTGCTGGAAAGAGATTACCGAATTTACGAATATTCCAGCATTGACAACCTCCCCAATCAAAGAGGTGGGCTGAGTGAAAATACTGATTTCTTCAAGCTTTTTCAGTTTTCTGCCAAGTGGGATCCAATTCCTACCATGCTGACGCAAAATCACGAAACACTGATTCATGGTTTTATGGGACAGACCACGGCCTTTAAAAAGAAACTGATCAAGTCTGATGTCATCATTATGGGAGAAACAAAGTCTATAGAAGAAGCCCGTTACATCCATGGTATTTCAGGTAAAGGGACATGGACTTTTTATGGTGGCCATGATCCAGAGGATTATCGCCATGAAGTAGGTGAAGAACCCACTGATTTAAACATCCACCCCAATTCGCCTGGCTATCGTCTGATTTTGAACAACATCCTCTTTCCAGCAGCAAAAAAGAAGAAACAGAAGACTTAGGAGGTTTAGGGCATAGGGCATTCGTGAAAAAAATTTATCAAGCTATCTATATGCTAGCTAAGTGACAATTAATAAAATATCAATTCTATTCTCATTTGATACTTTATTCTTATGTTTGTGGCTTAGTAGGAAAATTTTAATTTAAAAACTGTTTAAAAATTATGAAAAAGAAAAAACTATCATTACAAAATCTGAAAGTAAAAAGTTTTGTAACTGATTTGGAGTCTATTAATTCCAAGACTGTTAAGGGAGGGACTGGACTGCCAATTAGTCAAATTTGTGCTCCAACTAATGCTAATGATTGTGATGATGAGTTCACTAATAATGTATCTGATGTTGAATGTGGGGGTTCTGCTAATAATTGTGATAACACAATTGAGCTTGGTTGTGAAGAGATATTGAATCATTTTAATTAATCTCATTCTCTTTTTAAGTATAGGCATTTTTAATGGAATGCCTAAACCAAATTTTTCATAAATAAACTATTATTGCTATAGATAAGAATGTTTGATATAAGGTAATTTTAATGAGTGCTAAACAATTTTAGACGCTAGTATTATAATAGTCAAATATTTGTTTCTTTATGGAAAATCTAAATAAAATTTTAAAAAGAACGCATTCTTATAATTTATTAATAATTGTTTTATTTTTAGTTTTATATTTAAGATCTATCTCTCCATTGCCCGCACAAAGTAAAATTGATTTAAGTAATTTACAAAGATTTAATCACTTAGGGTTATACGATTCTTCACTTCAAATATCTAATATACTCCAAAATCAAAACACTATTGAGGTTCTAATCCAGAAAGCTAAAAGTCATCAAGGATTGTTCCATTTTGATTCCGCTATTTATTACTTTTCCAAGCCCTTAAAAAATTTAAACATAAATTATAAAAACCAACTAATTTGTCTAAATGGTCTAATTTTTAATTTAACTAAACAAGGCAAACATGATCTTGCAAAGATAAATATTCAACGAGCAAAAACAATCCTGAATAAACATCAATCACCTCATTTTCAAGCAAAAGTAGATTTTTACGAAACTTTTCACAACAAAACGGTTGATATAAATAAAAGGTCTGATTCACTACTTAAATCGTTGAACTCACTCGATCGAAACCCAGATATGATTAGGTTGTATTTTTGGTATATTGATCTACTGATTGATAACTCCGAAATAATACAAGCTTCAATTCATTTAAATAAGATTGATTCTTTATTAAAATCATTTTTTAATCACAAACCTCTAGTTGCAGCTTATTTAAATTTAAAGGGTTATTATTTATATGTAAAGAAAGAATATAATGCATCCATTTCGCTTTTCGAAGGAAAATTATTTCCCTTAATAAAAGATGAGAGATCTGATTGGGCATTATATGAAAAGTTTAATTATTTAAGACTCTCTGCTTTACCATATGTTAAAATTAGTAATTTTTCAAAAGCACTAGACAATTTCAAAGCCAGCTTGCCCCTAGCAAAAATAGTTCTAAAAAAAAATCATTACAGATACACTGAAATTTATGGGGCTCTATCATATATCTACAATTATCTAGGTAATAGTGAACTTTCAAAAAGATATAGTAAACTAAGAGCAGAAATTCTAAGCCAACAAGACTCAGGTGAAAGAATAGTTAGGAGTTATATGGAATTTGCAATCATCGCCTACAACGAGAACCAATTGGATTTAACTATATCATACCTTAAAAAGATAATTCAATATCCTGGAGATGTAAAGTCAATCTTAACTTACAAGTTAAGATCATATTCTATTTTGAGCGAAATCTATTACAAAAAACAAAAATTTGTTAAAGGTATTGAATCCATTAAAAAGTCTATTGAATTAAGAGATAAAACAAGTGATAATAGTTACCTACATATTCCATCTCAAGGTTTGATAATAAAATTATTACTAGCCAATAATCAGGATCAAAAAGCTACAGATGTTATTGAATCAACTTTACAACAAATCAATTTTAAGCAAAAGGTTAAAAGTAAATCATTAGTCAATTTCATTAATGAGTTTTCATCGTATCTAATAAAAAACAACTATTTTGA
>CALGOB010000223.1 GCA_937958005.1 uncultured Cyclobacteriaceae bacterium | reverse complement strand
AATTCCAGGGGAATTGCCCTCTAGTAATGTCAACTTTTCCTTAAAGTCTAATGCATAATGCTAGTTAAAGAATCTCTATTTCTACTAAGGAATGGTAATTGGGAGTAATAAAAAAAGCCACCCCATAAGATGGGATGGCCTTTTTGTCAAATATTTATTTTTATTGATACTTCTCTACAAGTTGTTCATATTTAAGCGCTCTTTCATTGTCTCCGGCATTTCTGAAATCCCTAACCATCTGATAAAGAATAAACAGATTAATCTGTCGGTCTCTTCCAGTGATCTTCTCTCTTTCAAAATACTTGAGGGCACTCTCCGCACGCTCACCAGTTACATCAGCAATATCATAAGCTTCTTCAGTAGCACCTACCCTCAATAAACTCCCTATTTGAGCGACATTAAAATTGTCATAAGGAATTGTCTTATTAGGTATCACTTCTAGTCCTTTAAGCAAAACAGCTTTTGCTTTGTCAAACTCCCCTTTGCCGATCAAGTTTTCAGCTAGTGTACCAAAAGCAGCACGGTGGTTCAAACAGAAGTTTCTGTAATCCTCAGAGAAGTAAACAGACTCGTCCTGAAGCCCTTTCCAATGAAAGTTATTCATCAAGTTGTCATACATTACGTCAGTGTTTACGCCTTCTTCTTGCGCACCAGTTTCTACAGGTAAAATCCTAAAAGCTAATCCTTCTTGCATGGCATACTTTTTAAGAGTTAAGTTTACCTGCGCGAGCGAAGTAGTGTTGAAGTAAATAGGTCTTTCCCAGTTATTACTTACTAAAATATCCAAGATGGCTAAATCCTTTTTCTCTAGCATTCTTCCTTTTACAGAAAAATCCATTCTTTTAGTTGCCTGCATATCACCCGGAATAATACTGGCTACTTTATTTGAATCCACACCTAAAAACATGTTTCTAGAAGGAGTAGTATTATAAGTAGTAATGTCAGCATTGTATTGAATACTAGGGTTGTTAGTCTTAATAGCATTTAAATAACTCCTAGCATTTATAGGCTGAGTAGTTTTTTCAGCAACAAAGACGGCATCATTTAAACCACCTTGTATATAGTGGTCTGCCCCAAGGCTAAACGGAATAGGAGCAGATTCATAAGCGGGCCTCATCATTTGATTAATGTACCAGTCAGTGTTGAAATAACTCAGCACAATTACTCGTACATCAGTTCTGTATCCCTCTACTTCTTGTACATACCAAAGTGGGAAAGTATCATTATCGCCACCAGTGAATAGAATGGCATTGGGCGCACATGAATCTAAGTAATTTTTAGCAGCTTCCACAGAAAAATATCTCCCTGACCTATCATGATCATCCCAGTTCTCTGCCACCATTATTGTAGGTATGGCCATAGAAATTGCGAAGGCTACTCCAGCAGCCATCACTTTATTTTTGATGACATAATTGAGCATCTCGAAAACTCCAAAAACACCAATACCTATCCAAATAGCAAAAGCATAGTAGGAACCAGTATAAATGTAATCACGTTCCCTAGGTTCTACAGGTGGCGAATTAAGATATAAAATGAGAGCAATACCTGTTAGGAAAAACAGTAATCCAGTAACAGCAAAATTTTTAGAGTCTCTTCTGAATTGGAAAAACAAGCCGATTAAACCCAAGAATAAAGGAAGGCCAAAATAAATATTTCTACCCTTATTGTTATTGATATGAAGTGGTAAATTTTCAGAAGATGTACCAAACATTTCCCAATTTGCATCTTTTTCATCAGATTCCCTTCCTGCAAAGTTCCACATGAAATAGCGGAAATACATAAAGCCAAGCTGATGTTTGAAAAAGTAAGCAAGGTGTTGGCTATATTTTGGCTTTTCACCTTCTCTCACCCCTGTTATAGCTCGGTAGGCAGAGACATGTGATGGCTGGTTCGAATACATTCTTGGAAAGAATAATTCATCACCAGGCTTATAAGTATATTCTATTTTAAAATCCTTTTCTACGTACTGATCTCCTTTTCGCATGTAGACGGTAGCGCCTCTTTCTGAGCCATTGGGAGAAGCATTAAAATGAGGACCTTTAAATAAAGGTCTATTCCCATATTGCTCTCTTTTAAGGTATGAAACATAAGTCAGTACATTTTCAGGATCATTTTCATCTATAGGAGGATTAAAACCAGATCTTACCAAGACTACTGTATAGGAAGAATTGCCAATTAAGATAAACATAAAACCTAAAATAAAAGTATTAAGGTTGATCATGTTTTTCTTTACTGAATACCAAAGACCGAAAATTAGGGCAGCCGACAAAACAAGGATAAAAAATATAATCCCACTGTTAAAAGGCAAGCCAAATGAGTTGACTAAGGTAATCTCAAAACTAGCAGCTAAACTAGGTATTCCCGGTATGACTCCTACTAGAATTAAAATGATGATACCAGCTGATATCCCTAGCGTAGCTAGTATCCCAATAGGGGTTGTGACCTGATTGCGTTTGAAATAAATGATTAAGCCAAGGGCAGGTATGGCAACCAAGTTTAGCAAATGAACCCCTATGGATAAACCCATCATATAAGCGATAAAGATCAGCCACTTATTTGATTTGCTGGAATCTTCTATATTTTCCCATTTTAGGATGGCCCAAAAAACAAAGGCGGTAAAAAAGGAAGACATTCCATAAACCTCAGCTTCAACAGCTGAAAACCAGAAAGAATCAGAGAAAGTAAATGCCAGTGCACCTACTACTCCACTACCCATGATTAGGATGACTTTATATAAATCCTCTGCGCTGTCTCCAACTACTTTAAATACCTTTTTGGTTAAGTGTGTAATAGACCAAAATAAAAATAAGATACTAAAAGCGCTACTTAATACACTGACAATATTTACCCAGTAAGCAACTCTTTCTACATCACCTCCTGCGAATAAAGAGAAGAATCTACCTATCAATAAAAATAAGGGTGCACCAGGAGGGTGAGGAACTTCTAATTTGTAAGAGGTTGCAATAAATTCTCCACAATCCCAAAAACTAGCAGTAGGCTCTACTGTAAGTAAATAAACTACTAGTGAGATAGCAAATACCACCCAGCCAGATATGATATTGATCTTTTGATATTTCATATAATTTTAAATCATTTACTGATAAGAATGGATACTAAAACAACTTTTATTAGCAAACAAACTTAACCATCTAGCGAAATTAGTCATTCTACCCGAATTTGTCATTCGACGGGCAAGAGACTTTTATTCTATGTCATTTTACATATAACTTCCTCAAGTTAAATGAATCATCTTATTTGAGGAAAAAACATGGAGAACCTAATGAAGCATACAAATATTCTTATTTATAATTATTTGTTAATGAACGGTTTAACTAAAAATCAAGTAAGTAACCAGTGTCTAAAACTCTTTAGAAATAGAGATCACTTTTTAGAGATCTATCTTATGTTTGATTTGATGAGCGCATCAATAAAAATAAAAAAATGATGTTAAAAAAAGTTAATGCAGAAAGGACTAAATAAAATAGGCCAATACACTGGGTGCATTGGCCTGAAACTTATCTATAAAAGGAAAGTATTACTTATCCTTCTTGTTAAAATCTATTACTACTGGTGTAGCGATGAAGATAGAAGAATATGTTCCTACCAATACCCCAACTAGTAAAGCAAATGAGAACCCTCTCAACACAGCTCCACCAAATACTAGAAGAATCACAATTACAATAAGTGTAGTCACTGAAGTAATCAATGTTCTACTAATCGTACTGTTTAGTGATTCATTGAATATGTTCACTAATTCCTTGCCAGACTTAACACCTAAGTTTTCCCGAATCCTATCAAAAACAACCACAGTATCATTAATAGAATAACCAATGATGGTTAGGATTGCTGCCACGAATACTTGATCAACTTCCAATGAGATCCCAAATAAGTTGGCGATAGCAAAAGCTGAGATTACAAACAAAGTATCATGAGCTAGGGCTACAATAGCACCTAAACCAAATTGCCATTTTCTAAACCTGATGATAATGTATAAGAAAATAGCGATCAAGGCAAATATTGCTGACTTATACGAGGCGTCTTTGATGTCCTTTGCAATAGTTGCAGATACTTTTGATGAACTGGATATTGTAAAATTACCATCTTTTAACTCTTGGTTATTGGGTACATAGGAAAGGCTAGAAAATTTAGAAACACCTTCTATTAGAGCATTTTGTACTTTTAAATCCGCTTCGTCTGTTTCATCATCTACTAAGTAACTCGTAGTGATCTTAATAACATTTTGAGCGCCAAAAGTTTTTACTTCTGTACCTTGATCTTCGAAATATGGAGAAACAGCTGTTTCCAAATCAGAAGTAACCACAGCTTCAGGAAATGTAACTACATAAGCTCTACCTCCTTTGAAATCCACACCTAATGTTAACCCTTTGATAATGAAGGCTACTATTCCCAAAGTAATAAATGCTCCAGAAAATAAGTAAGCTAACCTTCTTTTGCTAATAAAATCAATAGATAAATTAGACAAGGCATTTTTAGAAAGTGGCGTAGAGAATGAAATCTTGCTATCATCACCTTTTTTAGACATCCATTCTACAAATACTCTAGTAATAAATACAGCTGAGAAGAATGAACAGGCAATACCAATCATTAAGGTAATAGCGAATCCTTTTACTGGTCCTTGCCCCAATACATAGAGAATAATACCCGTCAAGAAAGTAGTAACGTTAGCATCTACAATAGATGAAAATGCTTTGCTATATCCAGAAGAAATAGCTTGTTTAATCATTACTCCGTTTTTCAATTCTTCTTTGATCCTTTCAAAAATCAGCACATTAGCATCAATAGACATACCAATAGTTAATACAATCCCTGCAACACCCGGTAAAGTAAGTGCAGCACTTAAGTTGGCCAAAATACCTAAGATGAAAAATACATTGAAAGCCAAAGCAATATTAGCAATCAATCCACCTTTAGCATAATAAGCAATCATAAACAAAATCACAATAGCCAATCCAGCACCTATGGATAATATACCTTGCTGCCTTGCTACTTCACCCAGTGTAGGACCTACTATGACATCTTCCACAATAGTAGTAGGAGCAGGAAGAGAACCTGCTTTTAAAATGTTTGCTAAATCTTTTGCTTCTTCTATGGTAAATGACCCCTCAATAGAAGAATTTCCACCTGCAATTTCCCCATTTACATTAGGTGCTGAATAAACAAAATTATCTAAAACGATAGCTATTTGACGGCCTACATTGGCACCTGTCATTTTTTGCCATTCCCTAGCCCCTTTTGTGTTCATGCTCATGCTGATATAAGGAACGCCCACATTAAATTCTTGTCTTGCTCCAGTAATTACATCTCCTTCTAAAGGTGCTTTGCCATTCCTGGTTGTTTTAATAGGGGTTAATGCTAACAACTGAGACCCATCTATGGTATTCGGGTTTGGTTTTACATCCCATAGGAACCTGACACTATTTTGCTTAGTGATTAATTGAACTGATTCATTTTTCAGAAAGTCATTTACTCGAGCCGTATCTTTTACGTCAAAAAATAAACCCCCTTTCATTAAAGAAACGAATGGGCTTTGTTGTTGACTGTTTTTTAACAGTTCTTCAGTGGCTGCTGCTGCAGAATCTTGCGGGTTATCAATTGCTAGTGAGTCGGCACCTTCAGTTTCATCATCTGCTGCTAATAGATCTTGAAGGCCATTGTCAGTTGCACTTTCAGCGTTTTCATTACCCTCTGTTAAAGTATTCAGGTCTTTTTCTCCTTTCAATTGATCCCCAAGAATCTGATCAATTTGGAAGACAATGCTGTTTATTTCCTGTGGGGTATAAACTTCCCAAAATTCTAATTTGGCAACGCCTTGTAATAATTTTCTTACTCTAGCAGGATTGTCAATACCTGGAAGTTCTATCTGGATTCTTCCAGTTCCTTGTAGTTTCTGGATATTTGGCTGAGAAGTACCAAATCTATCCACTCTGGTTCTTAGGATATTAAAAGATCTGTCTACTGCATTGTCGACTTCTTCATTAATGATGTCTAATATATCTTGATCAGAAGAACTGAGGTTAATTCTCTGACTGTTTGCAGCCGTTACAAAAACATCACTTAGTTTTTTCTGAGAGGCACTATTCCTAAAAGCGCTATAAAACTCATCTACAAAGTTTAACTGGGTACCTTTTACAGCTTCTTTTGCCTGATCTAAAGCCGCTAAGAATGCTGCATCTTTACTGTCCCCACTTAATCCTTTGATGATTTCAACAGGAGAAACTTCTAAGGTTACGTGCATGCCCCCTTGCAAATCGAGCCCAAGGTTTAATTCACTTTCCTTTATTTTTTTATAAGTATATGAAAAACCTAACAGGTTATACACTGGCTCGTTCCAGACTGAATCAAGGTATCTTTGCTTTACGGAATTATCTGTGATTCCATTGGAAGTAGCACGATCGACAGCATCTTGCTGTACTCCTTTAGACACAAAAGTGAATGAAAGATAATAAATACAAAGTGCTGAGATTAATATAGTGAGTATAATTACTCCAGACTTATTTCTCATAATAATATATGATTAGAAAAATTGTTAAATTCTATTGATTGTAATATGATATAATTTGATAAGGCCTCTATGCTGCATTAGTAGAATACACCGTATCTATGAAGTTCTAAGAAGTACTACTAGGGGGCGTTAGGACTGATTATGTTCCTAAAAAGTGTTTTGAAGTATTTGGATGAACTTTTTACTACCTCATGGCCATTCTCTATCAGATATTCAATTGAGTCAAATGAGATATCAAGGAAACCAGTAGCAACTACACTTGGAAAACTGATTTGCAATACATTAGGTACTGCATCCAGCGCTTTTACAATAGTTTCCTTAACTGGACTTTCTTGAGAAGATTCTCCCTTCTCAGCTTGATCTTCATGATCATTTACCTGTTCTACTATTTGAGCTTCTACGGGAGAAACAAAATAGTAATAAGGAGCTACCACCGAGAACATAGCAATAATAAGTCCGAGGACTATAGTCGCTAATTGATTCTTTTTCGATATGTGAAGTAATTCCTTCATCCTTTAACAAGGATGCAAAAGTAATCAAACTATTGGAATTCAAAAATGGATTGATAAGCTAAAGCTAAATATCGCTCTTATTTTAACCCGAATGATGCAATAGAAATTTGATGCAGACCATAACTAACAGTCATTTAGTCACTTAAACCCTAATTTCCTACTCACCATAATGGAGACTATGTCTGCGTGGCAAATCAGAATTTAAGCAGCTATCTAACAGCCATTTATGATTTTCTCTTAAAAGTCTAATGCATCATCGGGTTTAACTTTTATTATAATGATTCAACCT
>CALGOB010000222.1 GCA_937958005.1 uncultured Cyclobacteriaceae bacterium | reverse complement strand
CTTGAGTCGATCATTAAATTATTGCCCATAGATACCCCGTACCCTTGGGTCGGGGTTGGTTCATTTCATCTGTTATTTTTCTGTCTCGAAATATTCGGCATCAAAAGAGAAATACAAATAATTATTGCATTCATTTCCGCTGTACGTTAGTTCCTCGTACATAGTTTATTTAAGCCCTTCTTCAACAGCGTGTTTATAATCTAAAAGTCTTTTAGCAACTATCAAATTTCGTTCTGAGTCTGTTGTCAATCCCATTGAATCTGTTTCTATTTTGCTCAATTGATTTACTATTTGATTTAAATCTTCTTTTAAGACGTATTTCAATATTGTCATTGTATAAGAACTATATTCTGCTCTTGCACAAGGTTCGTCAGATACTCCAATCGGGTCCCACTTATAATATAGCACTTCGTCAATTCTCTGATTTAGTTCTTTTATTTTTCCTTTATCTGTCATTTTGTTCAATTCTGACTAACGGTCTAGTATAAGGAATAGTAGCGGATTAAAACACACTAATTTTTGGATTAAACATAGACCTTATTTATGTTTATTTAGTGATAAAACCGCTATTACTTTTATACATTTTTAGCCACTGGCATTTCTTCCATTGTCCATATTTCAGTCGCTTTCTTTAACAGAAATTCTGCTCTTTTTTCAATTTCCGTCTCGTTCCATTCACTCAATTCAAGATAAGGCGAAAGAGTTTCAATTCCTCCCGAATAATGTTTAAGTCCTTCTTTCTTTCCGCTACCTCTCTTTTTTGTTGGCCAATTAGAATCTCGGATTGAAGCATTTAAAGATTGAGTGATAATTGCTAAATTTCCTAAAGTTTTTAGTTTAAAATTTCTATAATCTTTCGTCTCTTTTGTAGAAACACTATCCCATTTGTTTTCCCATTTTTTAGGCATTAAATGTTCTAAACTGTACTTACTTATTCCTAATAATTGGGTCGCATGTTTACTGCGATTTCTAATTTTAGATTCTAATAAGTAAATAATTCCTGCGGTTTGTTTGTTAATTAAAATAGAGTTTTCGAAACCTTGTTTTAATTCGGTATTACTTGGTAAGTAATTTACTTTATCGTTTCTGCTCTCTAAATATTCCACAAACTGCTCTTTAGAAAGAATCTTGTTTGAAATTAACCTATCTGTAAATAGTTGATTGTAATTTTTTGTTGTCGCTTTAACAATCATTCTTCTCATTACATAACTTTCCATAAATGCAAAAAGCTTGTTTCGTTGAGTTTCGTCCTCAACATTTTTGAGAATATAAAGAGAGTAGGGAATTAGTGTAGAAGTGTCAAGTCCGAAAATAATTGCATTTATACGTTCAATTCCGCTTTCTGAACTTAATTCATTATTAACAATCTCGTAATCGAAATTTTCTTTAAATAAATCTGCGTATTCTTTCAGTTCGTCAAGGATTTTGTTTTTATCCAATTTGTAATCTCTTATAAATCTTTTGTAGGACTCAAATAAATTCTCAACTTTTGAAAACTCAATTTTATCTTCTGTATTTACTTTAAGTTCTAGTTCTTGTATTTTGATTTGTAAATATGAGTAAAAGAAAAGGTCTATGAATGTTCTTCTTAAACGACCTGTTGTTATTTCTCTGTCCCAATATATTTTGGTGTCGTAATCTTTTTCAAATACTTGCTTCCAATACTTATTGTAGCTTTCTATTTCATCACGTTTGAAAAAGTAATTTTTCAGTAATTCTGCTGTTGTTAGTCTAACTCCAAGTGAATTGATTGTGTCAAAAATTTGTTGCTCGTCCTCTTCATAACCAAGGTCAATCCCAACAAAAAGTATGTTGTCTAAAATATTAAAAAAGTCAATTGAGTTTTCTAAATCCTCTGGTGTTATATTTTCGTTGAAAAAATTGTAAGCCGAGAGAATATTGTCATTTTCAGAAACGTCTCTAAAAACTGTTAAACTTTCAAGATTTACAACTTTATTGAATGATTCTTGGTCGTTGTGATTATGAAGTAAAATGATAGATTTATCACGCTGTTTTTTAAAAGTTTCAGTAAAATCATTGTCGGCATTATTTTTTAAACACAGAACTTTTAGAAAGATATTTAAGGTCGTAAGTCTTTGTTGTCCGTCAATGACTGTTAAAATTGAATCTTTATTTGAAGAAGTTTCTTGCTGTTTTAAAATTACAGAACCTAAAAAATATGGTCTTTTCGTTGTCGAAACCATAATCATATCTTCTAAAAATCTTTGCCATTGTTCAGTATCCCAAACGTATGCTCTTTGAAAAAAAGGTATTTCTAAATTTCTACCTCTGTTAAATATGTCTCTAATTGTTCTTTTTCCTGCTTCCATTAATTTCCTAATGTTTGTTTTATGTTCTGGTGTCTTTTTTGCTTATGGCTAACAGGTTTGTGCATGAGTAGTAGCGGATTTTTACTCATAAACCTTTCGGTTATGCACTGACCTTTTTTTATGTTTTGTCTTTGGTTTTATCACTTAACCCGCTATTACTTATACACCGTGTTAGCGGTAGTTTTCTCATTATCCATCATAACTCATTTCCGTTATTTTTCGTTCTTCTATTTCTATGTCCAAAATGTGGTCAGACATAAATTCATCTCCACCGGAAATTTCAGAAAATAATTTTCCATTTTGTCCAACTAAAACTCTTGTGCTAAAAATATCCAAAGTGTCATACCAATCTTCGTTTGCAAAATCATTAGTATATCCACTTAATTCTGAATTATAAAACTCAATCAGCGGATTTCTACAATCTCCAAGCCAAGAAATATATTCTATAATTTTTGCTATGTAATCTTCAAATTTGTGATTCCCGTAAATGTAGATTTCAAATTTATTGTATTTCAGAGGCTTATTGAAGATTACAATATCCTTATTCTTTAAAAGAAACCGATTCTTATTTTCTTCATTATTATCAATTTGGAAATCTTCGGGTAAAAGTTTTATCTGCTCTTTTTTCTTATGTAGTTTTCGAATATCCTTCATTGCAAAATTATTGGCGTGTGATTTTGCTTTTTGTTCTAAAGTGTAGAGTTTTTTTGTTTCTTTTCTATTTGTCAAGTCAGCAGTTGGCTTATAAACTTCATAAGCAGATTTATGAAAACCTAAAAGAGAGTATATATCTGAAAGTGTTTTTTCTTCGTTTTGTGATTTATTCACTTTCTCTAATTCATAGAGTAAGTCAAATAATTTGCCAAGACTTTCTCTTGAATTATTAGACTTTCTGAATTCAGTTGAAATATAAATATATTCTTTCTGATAATTTTTTCCCATAGTTCAATATTCATCCCATTTCGTTTATTACCGCTAACGGACTTGTGTATGAAACGTAGCGTGCAAAAAGACACTAACTTTTTGGATTAACACAGAGCCGAATTTTTATATTTTGTTTTTAATCCCTAAGGGATATTAATTCCCCTGGTCGGGCACCCCGACTCTTGAGTCGATCATTAAATTATTGCCCATTGATACCCCGTACCCTTGGGTCGGGGTTGGTTCATTTTTTCTCTTTTAAAAACTAAATTAAAAATTTGGCGAGCTCTATAAAAATACACTAAACTTTTGATTAAACGCTAAAACCCATATTAATTATGGCAAATGTTGTACACCGTATTTATTCATTTATCAATTCAAAGGATTCATTTATATTAGCTGTGAAATCTCCTTTTTTATCTCTACTTTTAAAATTAAACTCAAGAGTTGGTTCAAAACTATTATCGGTAATTATATTTCCGTTAGCATCTTTATATTTTAATTCTTGTTTTGTAAACCCTCCAATAATTTCAATATCATACCATCCATTTTTTAACTCATAGAAAGGTTTATTCCATTTTTGTGGATTATCCATAAGCTCTTTAGCTTTTTCATCACTAAAATCATTCAAAATCCACCAAGTAAACAGTATTACTTTTTCATTTTCAATTTTTAGAATATATCCACTTTTCTTAAAAATCAATTTATTATCAGGTTTTTCAAATTCAGATTTGTTATTTATGCTCTTGAATAATATTGTATATGGCTGGTTTACTATTCTTGACATTGGAATCAGGATTCCATTTTTAACAATTTCATCACCACTTTCATTAGCTGTAAATTCAGTAGCTAAATCATTTGATAAATTATTTTTATCTCTGTAAATACGTAATAGTTCTACATCACCAAGAAGAAAGTAGTCTATAGTATCATTTAAAACTTCAGTAAATTTTGTCATTCTAATTTATTCTGTGTTTCTATATGGTGTACAACGTTTCATGTAAAAATGCGTTTTAATGCATTTTTACATGAAACGTTGTAGTTAGTTTTATTTTCCATCATATCGTTGTGGAACTTGGGGGTCATAAAGAGGGCATTGATATTTAGTCATTACATCAATTATTCGATTCATATCTTCTCCTTCCATTCCGTAACAGTCAAATCGAACAAATTGCTTTGTATTAAATATTTGAAATGCACCTTTTCCTTCAGGGTTTTCAAAATCGATATTACTATCTGCCATTTTCCAAGTAATGAATTCATCCTGAATATCTTTTAAAATTAATTCAATCGGTAAATCTTCTAAACCTTCTACTATATGTTCATCAGAGCATTTTTCATAAGTTTCTTGATTATCTAAGTAGATATTTTTTTTATATTTCCAAAAATCTAAATCGTAACTCATTTCAGTTTGTCTTAATTAACTACAACGGTTTGTGTATGGCTCGTTGTATGCAAATTAACGATTGTTTTTCGGTTAGGCACAAGTCAAATTAAAAAATTTGACGACTTTCCAAATACGCCTTTACTCAAATTAAGCAGCTGAATAGTAATGAGCTATATACGTGCTAGCATTAGTTATTTTTCTACCCATATTGTTTTTTCTATTAAATAATCATATGTTATTTTGCTCTTAGCAACTAATTCAGGGTTTATTAATCCATTCTCCATACTACTAATTCAGATTGTTAAATAATCGGCAATAGTCAAAGAATCTTTATAAAATGATTTTTGTATACTATAATTTCCGCTATCATCTTTTATAATATGATGAATTGTAGATTCAGCATATTTTCCTCCAGAATGTGCATTCGGACTATCTTTTTTATGCACTCCTTTCCATATTAGCTGTTAGGTTATTATTTCTCCAGTCAAATACAAAGTCTTTGTCCAGTGAGAAGTTTATGGGAAAATTGGATTTAGTTGTTATTTTATCAGGTTTTATGTAAGCTATTGGATATTTGGTACTGTCAGGTAATATTATCTCAAAATAATAAGATTCTCTTCGCTCTAATTCATCAGTTCTGTATACTGGGTATTTGTCATAGTAATTCCCTGTTCTTACAAATAATTCTAATGGTTTTCCATTTAATTGAATTTGAATATTATCGTTAATAATATTTTTCTCTCCATTAGTTAAAAAAGCGTTAATCTTATTTAATGAATTTTGATTTGTACCATCCTCAATAAGTATTTCAACTTGTATATTTGAAATATTATTAGCCTCTTTTTCGGAAAGTGTAGTTGTGTTACAGCTTTGGAAAATCAATAATATAAATATTATATTGTAGTGTATGAAACGTAGCGTGTAAAAAACACTAACTTTTCGAATTAACACAGAGCCGCATTTTTATATTTTAGTTTTTAATTTTTCTCTTTTAAAAGCCGAAATGAACCAACCCCGACCCAAGGGTATGGGGGGTATCTCTATCGGCCAAAAGCTTTTTTATCGACTCAAGAGTCGGGGTGCCCGGCTAGGGGAATTAGGTATCCCTCAGGGATTAAAAATTTGGCGGACTTTATAAAAATACACCAAACTTTGGATTAAGTACCAAAACCCTAGCCATTGTTGTAGCTAGTTTTTTAATATAATGCACTCATTTATTTTTGTTGTTAATTCTCTTAACTTAATCTTGCTGTCATACAAAGAGCTTTCTATTTCAATTTTCCCGTTTTTAAGGTATTTTGTTTTCAAATCGGAGATTGAATCAGGTATTCCAAATGTCTTTTTTATTATGAGCAAGTCCTTAAGTCCGTTTGGAAGATTTTCAATAAAGTTTATGGTCGTTTTGTTCGGCTCATAATCACTTCTTAAATCAGATTCGTCAATATCTATAAATGTGTCATTCTCTATGTAATAAAAATAGGCTTTTAATAAATCTTTTTTATCAACAGAAGCTTTATAATGTATTAAGTTATCATAAACATCAATTAGATATTGTCCATTAAAGCCAAAATCGAATCCCATTTTTTTTATTTCCTTTGGGATACTTTCTTCATCGGTATCATTATCAATAATTCGACTTTCTCCATAATACAATTCTGTATCTATACCCACTTCATTTATATCTACATTTTGAGGCATATATAACTCTCCCTCTTCAAATGAATATTTGTCTTCATTTAATTTATCAAATATCTGATTGAATGTTATTTTTCCGAATTTCATATTTAATTAGCTACAACCTCCCATGTATGAGTAGTAGTATGTAAAACCCACCACAGAAACTATTTAGGTGAAAGATACCAAAATGTGCTGACTTTTCGGATAGCAGAATGGAGCTATTACTTATACATTATCTTATGTGCTTTTTCCCCTCGCTTATTTCATTCTTTTCCGTACCGTTGAAATGCGAAATCTATCAAAACTTATTTAGAAATGGTGTTTACTTCACAATTACATCTTAAATAGAAAATCCTAGGTGAGCATACGGGTGAAAGTCCCGAAGACTGTTCAAAGCACTGCTTTGATGGGTTTCGCAGTGACTTCTCTTCATTTTATTCATTTATTAAATTAATTTATTATGCGAAACCTAAATGGCCAGATAGCCTGTCTTAATGGCAAGAATGTAGAATCGGTTAACGGTTCTGAAATCCTAAAACCTTTAAATTCTATTGAGCAGGAATTTATTGGTAATTTCAAGGTATTGAAGAGTTAGTCAATTCGTTAAACATTTAAAATACTTGAAAGACTGTCAAACCTGGCAGTCTTTTTTTTACAGGCTCAATACGCCATTATGTCCTCATTTATGAAATCATATTGTTTGTCCATTAACTGTAATGAACCAACCCCGACCCAAAGGTACGGGGTATCTATGGGCAATAATTTAATGATCGACTCAAGTCGGGGAATTAATATCCCTTAGGGATTAAATAACTTTCAAAACTATCAGCAATTACTTTAAATTCATCTGGGTCATGTAAAAATCTTACTGCTTGTCCTATTTTCCCTTTTTCTGATGGGTTAAAGTCTATAAACAATTGAGAGTTTCCTCCATTATTCATACAATCAGAAAAATGAAGCCACTTAATTGTGCCAGCTCGATTTGTGATTTTATCATCAACTTCAATTCCATCATATTTTCTTTCAATGTAATCTGAGTAGTATTCTTTAGCCTGATTTTGGTTTTCGATTACTTCTTTTGAAGATAATAAGTAGTAGGGGTATTCGTGAACATCAGAACCTAACATGAAGAACGTAATTTCTTCTTCAGCATATTTTCGCCAGTAAGTTCCATTAACATACCCAAGAAGGTCAATTAAAGCATTTGAAATTTCAGGATAGATTTGTCTGATTTTATCTATAGTTTCTTTGTCTGCTCTATGTATAACTTTTTCAAAATGTTCCCAATCCTACTGTCCATTATTTTGGAAATAAATATTCTTAAGTCCACTTAAATATTTTTCAACTCTGATTTTGCTAATTATCTATTGCACATAACGGTTTTGGTTATGATTAGTACAGGAATAAATAAAGGATTAATTTCCGATTAGGCACTTAGCCAAAATTTTTATTTTGTTTTATTTTTTCATTTTAAAAGCCAAATCAAAAGATTGGACAAACTTAGTAAATAAACACTTTCCATTTGATTAAACACCAAAACCCGTATTAATTATAGCCATTGTTAGGCATAGTTGATTTCTTTTATTTGGTATGTGCAATCTAAATCTTTCAATTCGCTTTCAAGTTTTCTAATGGTTGGTAGGTAGCCTTTTCCTATTTCAATTGGCAAATTTTCTATATATGATTTTATTGCTGTTAGTTCAATCTTATGTTTTGATTTTAGATAGAGCATCACTTTTGATTTCGATTTACCGACATTGGTTATGTAAATTTCATAAAGTTTTGAATCGTAAGTTTCAAAGTTCTTACCTTTTATTAAAAGAGCATTTTTCATTTTGTCTTTTTCTAAAATTGTGTAATGGTATTCATCATCATACATTTCAATAAAGAGAAGTCGATAACCTTTTTGTTCAAGCTCTTTATCAAATGCTTTAAATAATAAAGCAATGTAGTCTCCTTTTTTTAATTCGGAAAAGTCTATACTCAACTCAAACTCTTTTAAACTCCATTTGAATGTTTCTGCTCCAAGTATTTTGAGTATTTTAGTCAAAGTACCTTTTAATTGTCCTGGATATTCTTCACCACTCCAATCTATATTAAACATTCTGTGTACGCTATTGGCGTATATTTCAAATAAATACTCGAAGCTTAAGTAATCTTCAATTACTTCAAAATCTTCCTTGTCAATCCATCTTAATAATAGTTTTTTATGTTTATTCTTAAATGTCACAATGTCTGAATTGTATTCAGATATAAAATTTTCAAATTTAAAATAATCATCCTTTAAAATTAGTTTAGCTATGCTTGATAGGCTATTTTCCATTTTATGCGTAAATTATGCCTAACCAGCTAAGCGGCGTTTGCCTTTACCTAGCCAGAAACCAATAAAATAACGGAACTGTGCCACACCGACAAAAGCTGCTATGAAATTCTGTGATTAGAAAGTCAAAGGAGACTATCCTGAAGTTTCCTTTCTAAAGGCACAGTGCAGTGGGTAGTTAGCAGAAGAGACTGTGAGGTGCACTTTGGCAAATACCAATTAGCCCCTGTTAGACACATATCTCACCTAGTTTCTCCTTCATCTCTTCAATAGGCCTACCAAAATCGGACTGCTTTGGTTTCAGGGCGCCTACTAGATTATTTGTCAATCTATGATTTAGTTCACAGGTATTTATCTTTGAAATTTGCCCATTGTAATCGTAGTAGAAATAATAATCCAAGTCTAACACAAACTGTTTCATCGTACCTAGTACTTTTCTGTTGTTATTCGTTGGAAGAAATTGGGCAGATGTTTCATTGATAAGTTTGGAAGAACATTCAATGGGAAAATCTATTTTGTCAAAATCAAATTGTTCAATGAGACGTTGATAAAATAACTCAGAAAATTGGAGAAGATCAGCCTTTCGAATATCCAAAAACAACAATGAATAATAGGTTGTGTCATTCATCAAAATTAGGCACTTTCTTCTCTGTAGGTGAAAGATATTGGCATTCCAATTGCCTAGCCTGCTATTTTGGGCTTCCTGTTTGATTAGCTTCTTACCAATCAATTTCTCAAGCTTTTTTGTACAGTAAATATTCGTCATCTAGTTGGTTGTGTTTAACGTTCCAGCTATAATTAGTACGGGAAATGAACCAACCCCGACCCAAGGGTACGGGGTATCTATGGGCAATAATTTAATGATCGACTCAAGAGTCGGGGTGCCCGACCAGGGGAATTAATATCCCTTAGGGATTAAAAGTAATTAATTTCCGATTAAGCACTTAGCCAAATCTTTTTATTTTGTTTTATCTTTTCATTTTTTAAAGCCAAATAAAAAGATTTGGCGGACTTTATAAAAACACCCTAAACTTTGGGTTAAACACCAAAACCCGTATTAATTATAACCATTTTTGTAGCACGTTTTTTTATATTCGTATATACTTTCCTGTTTCAGTTTT
>CALGOB010000221.1 GCA_937958005.1 uncultured Cyclobacteriaceae bacterium | reverse complement strand
TCAACCTCTTTCAATGAAAAAATCTCTCTAAACCCTAATCAAACAGCTATTTACACAAAAGAAATGACCATCAGAGATTCTGTGGATCCTAATGATCTTTCTTGGTATTCCAACACTTTGATTTTTAATAGAGAAGTAATGTATAAAGTAATTGAAACTCTTGAAAGGCATTATGAGGTAACCATTTCGGTACCCCAAGAAGTAAGCATGAAGTATCTGACTGCAACTTTTCAAGACCAATCTATTGACGAAGTATTAGAAGTGATTGCTGACATACATGATTTTAAAGTGATTAATAATTTACAAAACAAAAACTACACAATAAAGAAATGAAATCAACAATTTTAATGCAACTAATTTGTTGTCTTATTGCCCTATTTATTCAAATAGAGTTAGTAGGTCAAACAAAAGAATATACAATTAGTGGTTACGTTACCGATGAAGAAACGGGCGAAACCTTGATAGGAGCCACTATTCAAAAAGCTGGAACAAGTCAGGGAACTATTACCAATGTATATGGTTTTTATTCTTTTACAATGAGTGCAGGGGAACATTCATTGATTATTTCTTATGCAGGTTTTGACCGTCAAAATATTTCTGTCTCACTCAATCAAAATTTGGAGAAAAACATAATTTTGAAATCTAATACAGCCGTATTACAAGAAGTAGTGGTGACTGGTCAAAGCGAAGATCATCACATCAAAGAAAATAACATTGGTTTAATCTCACTAAAAAGTTCGAGCATAGCCTCCATTCCTGCAATAGGAGAAGCTGATATTATTCGTGCCATAAAATTATTGCCGGGTATACAATCAACTTCTGAAACAAGTTCTGGTTTTAGTGTAAGGGGTGGTAGCCCTGATCAAAATTTAATCCTATTGGATGAGGCAGTTGTATATAACCCCTCTCACTTACTTGGGTTTTACTCTACATTTAATAACGATGCCGTTAAAAATGTCCAATTATACAAAGGAAATATTCCGGCAAAATATGGAGGGAGGTTGTCATCAGTTTTAGATGTACGGATGAAGGAGGGCAACAATCAGAAATTAAGCGGCAATGGTGGTATTGGATTAATAGCTGCTCGCGCAACACTTGAAGCACCCATAGTGAAAGACAAAGGCTCTATTATCGTATCTGGCCGGCGTACTTATGCTGATTTAATAGCAAGGACATTTAGAAATGACTCAACTATAGACAATTCTACCTTATACTTTTATGATTTAAACCTCAAGGCAAATTATAAACTGGGTCAAAAGGATCGCATTTTTGTATCTAGTTATTTAGGAAGAGATGTATTTGATTTAGATGATACGTTCTCTTTAGCTTGGGGGAACAATACTATAACCAGTAGGTGGAATCATATTTTTTCTCCAAAATTATTTTCGAACACTTCATTTGTATACAGCAGGTATGAATATAATTTAGGTTTTGGAGACAATGATTTTAATTTAGATTGGAAATCTGCCCTTCGTGACTACACCGTCAAACTAGATTTTGATTATTTCCTTAATCCGAAAAATAACTTAACTTTTGGCATACACAGTAGTTATCACCGCATAGAACCAGGGACTATTAAAGTTACATCTGGTGAGGAAATTGATCAAACAAATACCATTTCCGAAGAGAATGCACTTGAACATTCAGTGTTTATTGGAAATGAACAACAGATTTCATCTAATCTAAAATTAAACTATGGCTTCAGAGCGACACTTTTTCAAAATATAGGACCAGGCGTTGAGTATGTTTATAATGATATGTTTGAAAGAACAGATTCTATTAACCATTCAGCCGGCAATATTTATAATTCTTATTTAAGGTTTGAACCTAGATTTGCCATTAATTATCAATTAAATAAGTCTTCAGCAATCAAAGGAAGCTACGTGAAGACTCATCAATTCATCCAATTAGCTTCCAATTCTGTGGGAGGAAGCCCTTTGGATATTTGGTTTCTCGCCTCCCCAAACACACTACCACAAGAATCTGATCAAATATCATTGGGGTATTTTAGAAACTTTGCAGATAACAAGATTGAGACATCAATAGAAACTTACTATCGATCAATAAACAATCAAATAGATTTTAAAGACCAGGCCAGTTTAATTCTTAATGAAGAATTGGAAAACGAATTAAGAGTAGGAAACGGTTGGGCATATGGCGTTGAATTACTGCTAAAGAAACCTGCTGGGCGGTTTAATGGTTGGTTCAGTTTTACATGGAGTGCATCTAGGAGAAAAATTCCATTTGTAAATGAAGGTAGAACCTTTAAGTCATCATTTGATCGACCAATCAACCTTTCGTTAGTTGGGAACTACAAATTAAATGACAGATGGTCCATAAATGGTACTTTTACTTATTATTCTGGGCAAGCATTCACAAGACCTTCTAGTCGATTTAACTTTGGAAATATTATTGTCCCTAGGTATACGGAACGCAACGATGGACGATTACCCAGCTATCACCGGATGGATGTAGGAGTGACCCTACAATCAAAAAATAATAAAATAAAGAAATTGAAAGGGGAATGGGTTTTAGCAGTTTATAATGCCTATGGCAGAAGGAACCCAAATATCATTACTTTTCAACAAGTAGAAAATAATAGAACAGAAGCTACACAATTTTCAATTTTCAGATGGGTTCCTACCATTACTTACAATTTTAGATTTTAACTTTAGCCAACAATTACAATGAAATATTTAATAAGCTTTGCCCTAATTTTATTGACCATTATTTCTTGTGAAGAAGTGGTGGACCTTGAGATTGATTCTGATGAGACAAGATTAATTGTGGAAGGAAGAATTACCAATGAATTGAAAGTTCATCAAATTAAATTAACGGAGACATCAGACTTTTTTAATCCTGCTGAACCCGTTTCGGTAGTAGGAGCTACTGTAACTGTTACAGATGGAAGTAATGAGATTCAGTTTGTAGAGAGTAGTCCAGGTATTTATGGTTCGCCGGTGTTTGCGGGTGAAGTAGGTAAGACCTATGAACTATCCATTATACTAGCTTCTGCATTGGCTAATGAAACAGTATTCAGTGCACAATCCACTATGTTAAATCCAGTAGTTCTTGATTCTTTAAGTGCTTTCAATAGTATAGATTTTAGTGATGGAGACGAATTCCTTTTTACAGCATTGAATTTTTGGGGAACAGGAAATCTTGAACAAGAAAATGCTTATTTAATGGAAGTTTTTGTCAATGAACAATTAGAAACTGATACCATCAATGAGGTAGTAGTATTTAAAGATGAGTTTTTGAATGAGAATTTTGAGGACTTTAATTTCTTTTTCATTGAAGAACCTGCAGCATTAGTTGGAGACAGTATTACTTTACTTATGCATACAGTAGAGGAAGATTTTGCAGACTTTCATAATGAACTTTTAATAGAGAGTGAACCGCGTGATCCATTTGGATTAAGTAGCCCACCTTCAAACGTATCTACCAATATCTCTGGAAGTGCTATTGGTTATTTTTACACGAGTTCTGTTGATACTGTTTATACACGGGTAATTGATGATTTTTAGTGATCCCACTGGGCATTTTGTGTGTCTTTAGTTTTACTCATTTTTTTTAATTATTATAAAATTCTTGTTCATCTGAATGGAGGCTATCGAATCATTCATAGAACCTTGCGTAATGCGTGTTTAATCCCTAAGATATTAATTTCCCTGCTAGAGCACCCTGGACTCTTCAGCGAACGCTGAAGTTTCTTTAGCGGAGGCACTGCGTGGGGATTGATTCATTGATCGGCTCAGTGCCTTCGCATAGCAAAAGGAAAAATTAGAAAGGTCTTTACAGGCAATTACTAAATACCTTGACATTGGAATAATCGATGAACCATAGGTAAACAGTCCTATAGAAGAACTACCATACTTAAAAATCTAAACTTGATTTTAAAAAGTACACATAAAAAGTCTCTGAGCTATTTTGAATGATTTGCTTCGTTTGCCTCGTTGCCGCAATGAAACTGGGGCAGTCCTTGCAGTAGAAGCCCAATAAATACTGATTCTATAGATAAGAACAGGGTGTTAACCTAAATATATCATATAGGATATCCACACTTTTAAACTAAATGCAACATAATTGCATTTAGTTTAAATTTGTTGTAATTTTGGTTTTAGAAACTTTCATCTCAAGGATCTTAAATAACCTTTATAAACGAACAATTAGATTCGAATTTTGATATGGTTTTTCAAACATGAAAAATCTATAAACTATATGGGAACATTTGTGAATAAGAAGAAATTATGGTTGGATAAGTTAGGTATTTGCTTATCTGTTTGTTGTGGCGTGCATTGTCTCGCTACGGTTTTATTCCTTGCTATAGGAACAACAGAAATATGGTATTTTATAGAGAATGAACAAGTCGAAAATTTGATGAGTATTGGAGTACTCTTGATAGGTATATTTGCACTATTTCCTTCATTGATAGCGCATAGAAGTTATGGTTTAATTGGGTTATTTACACTAGGATTTGTTGTATTGAAAACAAGTGAATTAATTAGTAACATCTATATGAAATCTGCTTTGCTCACCATAGGGGTTTTGCTAATAATTGGAACTCATTACCTAAATATTAAAAATAAAAAAGAACATGCTAGGACTATCGAAACGAAAAAAGAAGCTTCCGGTCACAGTGCTTAGTGGTTTTTTAGGTGCTGGGAAAACCACCTTATTGAATCATGTACTCAACAATAAAGAGAATTTAAAGGTAGCAGTTATTGTCAATGACATGAGTGAGGTGAACATTGACGAGAAACTTATTGCCAATGGAGCCAAACTTTCTCGAACAGAAGAAAAACTTGTAGAAATGAGCAATGGGTGTATCTGCTGTACACTTAGAGAAGATCTTATGATCGAAGTTGAGAAATTAGCCAAGATGAATAAGTTTGATTATCTGCTGATCGAAAGTACTGGTATATCTGAACCCATTCCTGTTGCACAGACATTTTCCTTTGCTACAGGTGATGAGCTTTATGATCTCACTCAGTTTAGTCAACTAGATACCATGGTTACAGTGGTAGATGCTTTTAATTTCTTTAAAGATTTCGGAAGTGCAGAAACTATATTTCAACGTGAAATGACAGATGACGAAGAAGATGATCGGTCAATTGTTAATTTACTTACTGATCAGGTAGAATTTGCTAATGTGATAGTACTCAATAAATCTGATCTGGTTACTGAAATGCAATTAAGTTTATTAGAACAAATTTTAAATAAACTCAATCCATCCGCAAAGATAATCCGTACCACGCATAGCAAAATAAACCCCAAAGAAATACTCAATACTGGGATGTTTGATTATGAGACCGCTGAGCAATCTGCTGGTTGGCAAAAAGAACTAGAGCTATCACAGAAAGGAATTACCCATAGTCCAGAAACAGAAGAATATGGAATTAGTTCATTTGTTTATCAAAATATAAAACCTTTTCATCCAAAACGCTTCTTGGAATATGTAAGTCAAGATTTTCCAACCACAATCATCCGTAGCAAAGGTATTTTTTGGATGGGTTCAAGACCAGAAAATGCCATTTTATGGAGTCAAGCTGGAGGTTCTCTGAAAGCAGAAGTATATGGAAGGTGGTGGGCAGCTGTTTCTATGAAAGAACGGGCAATGAGTGAAGCGTATTTAGCAAACCAAGACGAAATTCAAAAGAAGTGGGATAAACAGTGGGGTGACCGAATGAACGAACTTGTATTCATTGGACAGGATATGGACAAAGCAAAAATCACTAATGATTTGGATAATTGCTTATTGACTAGTTCTGAAATGAGTACAATGGATTCAGGTAAATATTTAGAGGATAATTGGCCAATATGATTTATTGATTTATCATTCTTTAATCACATTATGCATTAGAAATCATTATGAGCTTATAAAGCTCAAAATTACAGATGCCCTACGTCAGAGAATCAGAGCATGTCTATGATGATTTAACAACTTGTGTTAAGTGGCAGTAATGAAGTGGTTTGTAATGGGAATAAATTTCCCAATTTATAATTCAGGTTTAAACCAAAACTAAAAATCAATTTATAGTGAGATATGAAATCAATAAAGCTAGTTAAATTTTTGCTAATCCTACTGCTACTGCACGGTTCTCTAATGGCGCAGGTTCAGAGCAGAAAAACTATTAAGCTGATCAAACCATACACAGACATTAGCCCAACAGGGAAGTATTTGTATGATTCTTTGCTTTATGAAAGTGCTAGAAACCAAAATAATTTTGAATTTTCAACTTTTACTTATAACAGTGATGGTTTATCTGTTGAGGGATATCTATGTCAGCCGATTTCTGCAACTAATAAAAATAAATTACCGGTAATTATTTACAATCGTGGAGGAACTGGGAACTATTCAAAACTTACCGAAGAAATTTTTCCGTATTTCTATTCACTTGCTAAAGAAGGGTTTGTGGTTATTGGTTCTAATTATCGTTTTATTAATGAAATGGGTAAACATGATGAGCTAGGAGGGGTAGAGGTAAATGATGTTGTTAACATTTATAATTTGGCTAAAGAATTGCCATTTGTTGATTCACGCAATGTATTTATGATGGGATTGTCAAGGGGTGGACTAATGACTTATAGTGCAGCGCAACATTTAAATTTGAATGCAATTGCAGTTCTTTCAGGTGTGGCAGATTCTGAAAAACAATATGAAAACCGTCAAATTTTTATTAATGGATGGGACGACCTGAGTGAAGATGACAATTATCTTGGTCTGAAAAGTGTGCTTCCAGATTTTGAACTAAATAAGGCAGCTTATCTTTTGGCTAGATCACCTGTCAAGTGGGCAGAAAGGATTAATTGTCCAGTTCTTATTTTGCATTCACGTCAAGATGGTTTTGTTCGTGTGAATCAGGCATTTGATATGGCTTTAGCCTTACAAAAGGCTCAGAAATCTTATCAGTTAAAAATATACGATAAAAAAAGCCATGCATTACCTGCTAGAAACTTTGATTCTTTAGAAGAGACAA
This sequence comes from uncultured Cyclobacteriaceae bacterium, assembly GCA_937958005.1. GTDB lineage: Bacteria > Bacteroidota > Bacteroidia > Cytophagales > Cyclobacteriaceae > JANSWY01. The sequence goes on along the minus strand of CALGOB010000221.1, from coordinate 6,057 downwards.
TTAGCTGGTTTAAAAGTCATATGAATGAATAAATGCAACATAGGGGATAGATAATACACTATTTCTAGTCAAACACCTATTTTACCTGCATTATGCTTTAATCCCTAAGGGATATTAGTTCCCCGACTCTTGAGTCGATCATTAAATTATTGCCCATAGATACCCCGTACCCTTGGGTCGGGGTTGGTTCATTTGGACAATTTTTGACAGAATCAATCCTAATATCCATATTGGCAGCCCTTATTGCTATTTTGATTGTTTATTTAATCCTTCCTTTCTTTAGTAGTTTGGCTAACCGACCCCTAAGTTTAACACAGATTACAGATTTGCTTTCAGTTAGTGTGGTACTTGTCATTATTATTGCCATCGGATTTTTAGCAGGTATATATCCAGCTTTTTTCATTTCTTCTTTTGCTCCCTTATCAGTCTTGAAAGGTAAATTGAAAGGTAGTAAAAGTGGTGCGCGCTTAAGAAATGGCTTGGTAATTATGCAATTTGCTATTTCTATTACCTTAATTAGTGCTACATTAATTGTTTTTGACCAAATGAATTATTTGCTGAATAAATCTTTAGGTTTTGAACAAGAGAATGTACTGGTGATAGACCATGTGGATAATCTTTGGCAAGATCCTAATACTGGAATCGATAAACTAGAGATCTTTAAAAATGAGGTAAATCGGTTAAAGGAAGTGTCCTCAAGTGCTTTTACTTCTTACCTTCCAGGAGGTTTTGTGGGAGATTTTGTCGCTAGAATACCTGGGGCCGACCAGAAAGAAAGTATGGTCATGAGACAAATGGTTTTTGGAGAAGGTTTTATTGAAACTATGAATATGGAGCTGAAAGAAGGACGATTTTTTGATCATTCTTTCAGTGATTCTCTTTCTATTGTATTAAATGAATCCGCAGTAAACAAATTAGGACTGAGTGACCCTATTGGAAAAAAAACTCCAAGAAATAGCAGTAGATCAAAATCCAAGAGAGTACACCATTGTGGGAGTAGTCAAGGATTTTCATTTCCAGTCCTTACATGTTGATCTTAAACCCGCAGTGATTCAAAGTTCACAAGGCCCTAATCAATTAAATGTAACCAAGCTTGCCTTAAAAATAGATGGAGATACAAGAGCAGTATTAAATCAATTAGAAGAAAAATGGAATTCGTTTGTGCCTAGTGTTCCATTTAAAACTTACTTCTTAGATACTAGCATACAACGATTCTATCAATCTGAAAAGGCAACAGGTAAGATATTTGGTGTTTTTACTTTCTTGGCAATTTTAATAGCCTGTGTTGGGTTATTGGGTCTTTCTGCATTTGTAATCAACCAACGAGTAAAAGAGATAGGGGTCAGAAAAGTATTGGGTGCTACTGTACCTCAAATTATGTTTTTGCTATCTAAAGATTTTACCAAATTAATATTGGTTGCGGCAATGATCTCCATTCCAATTTCCTATTTTTGGATGGGCAGTTGGTTAGATAATTTTGCCTATTCCATTCAGCTAAATGGGTTAATTTTTATATTGTCAGGGCTTGCTGCTATGCTCATTGGCCTGATTGTGATTTGTATTCAGTCAGTTAAAGTAGCAGTTGCCAATCCAATTAAAAGTTTGAAAGACGAGTGATTTTTAAAAGTCAAATGAAGTATGTATCTAGAATTTTTGAAAGTTGCTGGATTCATACTTCTTTTTTCTGATTGTAAAGTTTTTTAAAAATTGACCATATATATCGTTGGTTGATAACTTAGTAGCTTTTTTATAGTATTCATGTGCTTCTAGGTAATTTTCTGCTGCTTCTAAACTCGCAGCATGTTGTAGGGATTTAATACTAGTTTCATAGGAGAATTCTGAATCCGAGTTAAGTTCTTCAGTTATTTCATAAGCGATTGTATTTTTTCCTGCTCGTCCATCAAGAAAAGAAATGCTTATTACAAAAAAAATATCGTCATGTTTAGTGCTTAATTCATTAAAATTTATTTTTGTTTCATTGCCATGTACAACAAAACTTTCTAGCGTTTCATCAAAGATATTACTGATGGTTAATCGATAATCTATTTCTTGATTATCTTCCTCAATTGCAAACCATTGGATAAAAACAGTTGTGTTTTGTGGTATATTTACCTTGTTAGATTTAGGGTAAATGACCTCTATTTTTCTTACAGGTCTACAAATCATCCCTAAATCACGATTTATGGTCATTCTTTTTTGAGGTACTGTATCATTCAATATTTCGAAGAATTGTTTTTCGTAGGAATATCGATCATAGGTTAAGCTATTAGCTAACTTTTGTAAAGACAGTATTGTATCTGAATTAAACTCGAATAACTGACCAGAATAATGGGCTAACATTAAAGACCCATTTTTAATGGTTAAGCTATCTTTTAAACGGAAAGTATCGTTGCTTTTTACCGGCCAATCATATTTGTCAAAAACGGCATTGGCATGTACTATTTTAAAAGGATAATAGACAAATGCTTCTTTTTTTTGTCCTAAAGATTGATTGACGAGACTTAGGTTAATAGATAGTGAAAGGAAGAGGAGTTTTGAAATTAAACATTTCATAGATTAAATATGGTTTTATTTGTTTTCTCAAATATAGTCATATTACAGTATACTGCAGAAAGGATATGAAAATTTTGTCCTTTATGTCTTATGAATTGATTAATCAAATTGGTATTGGATAACCTTTCTTTATAGTGGCAATTATTAACTATCTGTTCTCTTCCTAATAAGAATTTTGTATTTACCCAATAAAGCTTTAAGTGTCAGTAAAACAATAGATTACATTTTAAAAGTGGATTGATTGTGTTTTGATCTAACTAGTTGATTGTCAATATGGTTGATTTTACTTCTACTGTTAGTTGAGAAATACCCTTTTTTATGGACAATGTAAGGTTTAAGTTTTTTGGTGACTTTTAGTGTTATATCTTCCTCATTAACTTTTCACCAAAAGAACCAACGCAATGAGAGTAATAGGAGTCTTTTATTTATTTTTTATAAGTGTCTTTTTGGTAGCTTGTACTACTAAGCAAAAGACAAAAGAACAGAAAGAAGTATTTTCTTTATATGATAGCATAGGTCAGGATGTGAATCAATACATGTTTGAAAATTATGCAGATTCTAACCTAGGAATGGTTTCTGTAGGGTTGTATTTTGACTATGAAGGCTCATCAAGTACTATAGACACCACGCTATTTTATAGTAATTCAAGCCTTAACCCACTGCCCAATGATAGTACTAGGTATCAGATAGGATCTATTACAAAAACATTTACCGCTGCTGTTACTGCCCAAATGATCAATGATGGGTTAATTGTTATAGATGATTACGCACAGAAATACCTACCCGATACTTTAGTTTTACCTATTTTTAAGAATGGAGAACTTGAAATTCAGATGACAGTAGAAGATTTATTGACTTACTCTTCAGGTTGGAAACATCAGTATAGTACGCCAGATTCTACTACCTATGCAGGTCTTTTTAACTGGTTCAAAGAAAAAAATAGATTGCCAAAGAGACCAGGCACTTGGACTTATGTGAATACAGACTTCTCAACATTGGGACTAATATATAGTTACTTAAGATACCCAAAAGAGGTAGATTTTTACAATAAGATTCCTGTTGTATTGGATTCCCTTTGCACCGCATTAGGGATGGAGAATTCCTCTGTGAACCCAGATACTATCAACCCCATTATGAACAATATCGCTTTGCCATACAATAACCAACAGCCGAGTAGTTATTTTTTCTCAAATTGGCCAGCAAATTATGGTGCAGGCGGTATCTATTCGTCTATTGGTGATATGATGACTTACTTGAAAGCAAACCTAGGGGAAAATGCTGCATTTGATAAACAGCTTTTGGACTCATTACAGTACTTAAGACAAGAGGCAAACAATTCATCTGATAGCATTGGTTTAGGATGGTTTTATGCTATCGGTAATCATGAGGTAAATGGAACAAAATACTCAAATTACTGGAAAGACGGTGGGACTCAAGCATTTCAATCGTTTATCATATTTGCAGAAATAGAAACACCAGATGGCAAAAAAGCAAAAGCAGGGGCTGTAGTTATGGCAAATAATGGGGACACTTCTGTGAGCACTATTTGTGGTGAAATTTACGGTGCGATGCTTGAGTCTGCTTTAGGTAGCTCATGAAGAACTAAGAATACTTTTATATGAAAGTGCAGTTGAAAAAAAGTACTGAATATTTCTTTTAGTTGAAATAAGCATACTATTTTTGCACTTCTATTTTTTCAGTCCCGTAGTTCAATGGATAGAATAGAAGTTTCCTAAACTTTAGATGCAAGTTCGATTCTTGCCGGGACTACTACCAAGGGAAAGTTGATTTTATTATCGGCTTTCCCTTTTTTGTTTCCTGCTAAATTCGCTGATATTAAGCTAGTTAGGGTGAATATAACATTCACCCTGTTGGTTCGAGAAACCTTATTTTTAAAGTCAAACAAGATACCCTCTGGAAAGACCATATTCTGAATAGCCCTTTTTGTTTGATAAGTGCTCTCAGACCATAAAAAAGCAAGATTTTTAGCATATATAACAGCTTCTTGCAACACTTCATCAAGGTTCGAGAAATTGAAAACGGTATTTTTAGATTTACTCAATAATTCAATCCTTTCATTCTCTAACTCTGGTTTGAATTCCTCATAATCCTCTTTGCTGATCTCACTCAATACCATGTACTTTCTTTTGAGGTTTTTAAGCTGTGTCTCCACTTCTTTTAATCTTTTGGTAATACTAGTCTGTGCTTTAGAATTACCCCTTAAAAGCTCTGATATTTTGTCTTTCATAGATAGGATAAGTTCTGTATTAGAAATGTTCTTACAAATTTTGATTTCTTGTAATAGTGCAATAAATGAATTGTGTAATTTATTAGCATTGATGTTTTCTTTGCTTCCTTTTCTGTTGTTCTTGTAGTAGTAGATTCCTTTCTTCTTAACTAGATATCCAGAATAAGAATATCCACAGTTATAGCTTCTAACAAACTTGTTCAAAGGCAGGTTTTCATCTTCTTTATTACTGGAGTAGGTACTTGTGTTTTCCTTTAGTCTTTTGTTAATTTTAAGGAAGTCTTTTTTAGAAACAATAGGTTCATGATTGCCTTCTATGACCTTATCACCTATGAGCTTGTGGACAATGATCCCACAGTAGTAAGTCTTGCGCCACATAGCACTAATTTGTTTGTCAGACATTTTTACCCCTTGCTCTTTTAAGAAAGCTTGAATTTCATAGTTTCTCAATCCACTAGCTTTTAATTTCCAAGCTTTCTTTAAGATTTTACCTTCTTCATTTACAACGATTTTTTGGGTTGGACTAAAGCGTTTCATATCCTTTACACGAGGTCCGAAATGATCGTAACCCCGTGGGACAGTTCCTAGTCTGTTCCCTTCTTCAATGAATTTAATCATGCCAGGCAATGTCATTTCCAAACGTTCGAAATTTTCCTCCCTAGCTTTTAATAAACGTTCATATATCTCTAATTTGCCTCTTTCTGTAAAAGTATTCTTGCTACTGGACACTTCTACTAGATGAACTCCGAGTGTTTCTATCAACTCCGTTGCCAATGCAATAGCTTGCCCTCCTGTTCTGGAAAAACGACTCATTTTATAGATCAAAATGGCAAAGGGTCTTTTTTTCGCTCTCCTTACACTCTGGATCAGTTTTTTAAATTCTGTTCTTGTAAAATCTCCACTTGCACTTTCATAAGTAGCCCCAAACTGTTTAGTGATGAAATAGCCATTAGTCAGACAGAAATCTTGTCCTGAATCATTTTGATTTGAAAGGCTTTTATTGGCAAACTGGTCTTTGGATGAAACACGGGTATAAAGCCAGACATCTCTGTTTTCTACTTCTTCTTTTTTGCCTTCTGGTATGAACTGCCCAAATTCTTTATATAGGTTCATCTTGTTGACTGATTAATTGTTTGACAATAATTTCCGATAAAATATCCAGTTGTAAAATGATGTCTTCAGCTTCGGAGTCGCTTAAATGACTATGCTTAGGATTCTCTTTTAATTTTTCTACTGTAAGTAGTCTTTTCTGCTTC
>CALGOB010000220.1 GCA_937958005.1 uncultured Cyclobacteriaceae bacterium | reverse complement strand
TTTGGAGTAAGAATACCTCCAAATTTTGATAACAAAGACCTAAGAAATGCAGAGTATTCATTTTTTGGGAATTACTCTAAAATTAAAGGTCAATGGCGTTATGGAGCTGATTTAAGACTAACCGCTAGATTAAATGAATTCTATGAACTAAGAAATGATATTTTCAATGCATATCTTGGGATTTCTTTAAAACGAAACCTATAAAAGGTGCTTGGCATTGATATTTTTGATCTTCAGGATCTTCAAGTAAAACACAGAACAAATAGGTCTCTTAGGCTTATCCAATGCCCTAATGACATACTCATAAATCACCCACAATTATTCTGGCTTCTTTGGACAGCAAAAGAAGCAGTTTACAAATGTCATAGAAAAGAGATCGATTTTTCTCCAACTGATATTCCTATCCATCTTAAAAATGAAAGCACTATTTCCTTTTCATCAAATAGGATATATGGAAAAACAGTTGTTACAAATGATTATATTCTTAGTGTTTGTTCTGATGACCTTACCAAAATCAATTATCAAATTTTCAAAAATGAAAATGGTGTTACTAGTCAATCTATCAGAAATGAAATCAATTTATTCTTTAAGAATAAGTATGTATCAGCAAAAGTAGGTTCTGATGAGCTAAACCTACCAATAGCACTCCCCTTTAAACAGCCTATTAGTATTTCTCACCATAGAAACTATGGAGCTTTTGCCTTTCCTAGATCTATTTTTTAGAACACAAAAATTACTCTTAATTAATTAAAGTAATTCGCATTGTGCTATATTAAAATAGTTTAAAAAAGGCCAGCACAGTAGATATTTTAATTACAATTCTCAAGGTAAAAAATAAGTGCACTTTCCAATTCCTTATCTTTCACTCTCTTCTTTTCTCCAACATAAGTATCAAACTTTGAGCAATTCATAGCAAGTTTTTTTTATCTCACTCCTCTTAATGAACCAACCCCGACCTAAGGGTACGGGGTATCTATGGGCAATAATTTAATGATCGACTCAAGAGTCGGGGAATTAATATCCCTTAGGGATTAAATATAGTCCATCCATCTCCTTTGTCAATATAATAATTCAAGGTTGCTACCTTATTAAGTGAAGTAGTTCCACCAACGTGACCATAAGATTGATGTCCATAGGAATAACTTTTAAAAAGAATCGATTTTTCCTTGCCCAAATAGTATCCTATTACAGGGGCATTATACTTATCTTTTACAACAACATATTCAGAGCCCTCAAATAATTTGATCTTTTCTATCTCTGTTTTTTTCAACTTAGTCTTTTTATTATTAATTCTTCCTTTAATAAAATCTTTTGAATCACAGAGAAAAATATAAAGCCCTTTATAGAACCTTTATGTGGTGATAAAATCTATGGTGTTTCCATCTTTCAAGGTAACTCGAACATTTTCTTTACTTTGAGAAAATGACTTAACTATAGTCCAATTGATTAATCAAGCAACTAAACTTGTCAATAAATAGATCATATCAATAATTTAAAGCGTAACTCTAATAACAATTAAAATAACGCAAGTCCATGCTATTGAGAAATAAAACTAAAAATTATTGGAACATTTACTAACAATCGTTAGTTTTATGTGAACATATATTAGTTCTACAATGAATAATAATTTTTACACCTTAGAAATAGACGCTATTCAGCCAACAACTGCTGAATGTTCCATTATTTCATTCAAAGTCCCAAACGAACTAAAAGACGCCTTCCAATTCATCCAAGGACAATACCTTACTTTAAAAAAAGATATTAATGGTGAAGAGGTAAGAAGATCATATTCCATCTGCTCAAGTCCACTAGATGGTCAACTGCAAGTGGGGATTAAAAGAATAGATGGAGGAAAGTTTTCCACATTTGCTACTAAGGAGTTGAAAGTTGGGGATAAGCTAGAAGTAATGCCACCTAACGGCAATTTTTACAAAGAAGTCGAGCCTGAAGCCAGTAAGAATTATGTTGCTTTTGCAGCAGGTAGCGGAATCACGCCGATCTACTCGATCATCAAAACTCATTTATTAAAAGAGCCAAATTCAACATTTTCGCTATTTTATATTAATCAGAATGCAAATTCAGTCATTCTAAAAGATGAATTAGAAGGGCTGAAAAATCAATTCGTCAATCGAGTAAAAATCTATCATTTCCTTACCAAGCAATCAAGGGAAATCCCTTTATTCAATGGTAGAATTACGCAAGAAAAGTTAGATACAATTTTTGAGAAATTAATTGATATCAATGACATAGATGACGCATTCCTTTGTGGTCCGGAACAAATGATTTTTTTAGTAAGGGATTTCTTGGAAAATAAAGGAAAGAGCAGCAATCAAATTCATTTTGAACTATTTTCTTCAGGAATAGATGAAGATGCTAAAAAAAGAAAAGAAGCCTATCAGCAGACAGGTAAAGTCTGTGATGTAACGATAAAAGAGGGAGGTAAAACATTCGATTTCAAATTACCTTTTGGAGGAGATAATTTACTAGACGCTGCAATTGCAAATTCAGCCGACTTACCATTCGCTTGTAAAGGGGGCGTTTGTTGCACCTGCAAAGCAAAATTAGTTGAAGGAAAGGTTGATATGTTGGTTAATTATGCATTGGAACAGGAAGAAGTAGATGAAGGATACATCCTAACCTGCCAAGCAATGCCGACTACAGAAAAAGTAGTAGTTGACTTTGACTTTTAAAGACCGTAAATTAAGAGATATGAATAAGACGCTCGAACAATTAGAAAAAGAATTTCAGGACAGAATAGATGCTGGTGAAAATATAGAAGCCAAGAATTGGATGCCTGAGAAATATAGAAAAACACATATTCGTCAAATTTCTCAGCATGCCCATTCAGAAATTGTTGGTATGTTACCCGAAGGGAACTGGGTTTCTAGGGCCCCTAGTCTTAGAAGAAAAGTAGCCTTACTAGCTAAAGTACAAGATGAAGCTGGCCATGGCCTTTATCTTTATAGTGCTGCAGAGACATTGGGTATTTCAAGAGACGAATTATTCGAGCAATTGAATAGTGGGAAAGCTAAATATTCTAGTATTTTCAACTACCCTACCCTTTCTTGGGCGGATATTGGTGCTGTAGGTTGGTTAGTAGATGGTGCTGCCATCATTAACCAAGTAATGTTAACAAGAACTTCATACGGTCCATATGCAAGAGCAATGGTGAGGATTTGTAAAGAGGAAAGCTTCCACCAAAGACAGGGTTATGAAATCACCATGAAACTGGCTCAGGGGACAGAAGTGCAAAAGCAAATGGCACAGGATTCATTGAATAGATGGTGGTGGCCATCATTAATGATGTTTGGTCCACGTGATGAAGAATCCACTCACACTGAACTTTCTATGAAATGGAAGATCAAAAGAAAAAGTAATGATGAACTACGTCAACAGTTTATTGATCAAACAGTACCTCAAGCTGAGTTTCTTGGCCTTACCATTCCCGATAAAGACCTAAAATGGAATGAAGAAAGGGGTCATTATGATTTTGGCCCAATAGATTGGGATGAATTCTGGAATGTTGTAAAAGGCAATGGCCCTTGCAATAAAGAAAGATTAAATGCACGTAATAAAGCATGGGACGAAGGGCAATGGGTAAGAGAAGCTGCTATGGCACATGCTGAAAAGAAAAAATTTAAATCACTTAAAAAAGCAATATAATGTCAAACAGTAATTGGCCCTTGTGGGAAGTATTTATCCGTAGTAAAAATGGATTAGATCATAGACATGTAGGAAGTCTTCATGCTACTGATGAGGAGATGGCATTAGAAAATGCACGTGATGTTTATACGAGAAGAAGTGAAGGAGTAAGTATTTGGGTGGTTGAATCAAAACACATCGTTGCCTCTAATCCTGCAGATAATGGAGAAACTTTTGAGCCAGCACAAGATAAGGTATATAGACATCCTACTTTTTACAATTTGCCAGACGGAGTTAAACATATTTAATTATGGCTGAATTAAACAAAGAAAACCTTTATCAATACTTACTCCAATTAGGAGACAATGTGATGATATTAGGTCATAGACTTTCTGAATTATGCGGACATGGCCCTAGTTTAGAAACTGATATTGCTTTAACAAACATCTCTTTGGATCTTTTTGGTCAAACCAGAAGTTACTTTCAATATGCAGCTTCTATTAAAGGAGATGATTCTACAGAAGATAAAATAGCATTTTTAAGGTTCCCTAATGAATATAGAAATACGATTCTAGTAGAACAGCCAAACACTGATTTTGCTTATGTGATCACACGTCAATTTCTATTTGATCAATATCATTTATTGTTATTGGAAAAATTAGTTGATAGCAGTGATGAAACCATTGCTGCAATTGCCAACAAATCTATCAAAGAAGTATCCTACCACGTCAGATTTTCTAGCGAGTGGATGAAAAGATTAGGAGATGGAACTGAAGAAAGTAATGCAAAAATACAGGAGGCGTTAAACTATCTATATCCTTACGCAGGTGAATTACTAAAAACTTCACCAATTGAAGAATTAGCAGCAGGTGCTGGTTATGGGATTGATCCAGATATTTTAACAGATTCTTACTATCAAAATGTCAATCAGGTTTTAGAAGAAGCAACTATTAAAATACCTGAAGGCAAATGGTCTCATTCTGGCGGGAAGAACGGAATACACTCTGAACATTTAGGGTTTATCTTATCTGATTTACAGTATATGCAACGCACATATCCTGATATGGCTTGGTAATTAAATTCCATGGTAGTTACGAAAGAAAAAATAGAAGAATCCTTATGGTCGGTAAGCGACCCTGAAATTCCTGTATTGTCTATTATGGATATGGGAATTGTCAGAAATATTGATACCAATGGCCATGAAGCTATTGTGACCATAACTCCTACTTATTCTGGATGCCCTGCCATGGATGAAATAGCCAGCGACATTCAAAAAGCACTGAAGGCTATTCATATTAAATCCAAAATCATCAGTGTATTATCCCCTGCTTGGACAACTGACTGGATTACTGAATCTGGCAGAAAAAAACTAGCTGATTACGGGATTGCACCTCCTTTAGACCCTCAAGCTGACAAAGGTGCTTTATTGGATAATCAGAGGGTTGTGAAATGTACTAATTGTGGCTCTACCAATACAATCATGGTAAGTCAATTTGGCTCTACGGCATGCAAGGCATTGTTTAAATGTGAAGATTGCCTGGAACCATTTGATTATTTTAAATGCTTATAACAAAATCTTAATGGAACCCATACTTTTTAACCTTAGTAATCATATTGCAACCATCACACTCAATAGGCCAAAAGCTTACAACAGTGTAAACAGAACATTAGCCTTAGAATTCATCAAAGCCTTAAAGGAATGTAAAGAAAATTCTGATATAAGGGCAATCGTAATTACAGGTGAAGGCAAGGCTTTTTGTGCGGGACAGGATCTTACTGAAGTCACTGATCCTGAAAATAACCCTGGTTTCGAAAAAATATTGGAAGAGCATTATGCCCCTATTATCCGATTAATCAGGGAGATAGAGAAACCTGTATTGGCTAAAGTGAATGGTGTAGCTGCTGGTGCTGGTGCTAATATCGCACTCGCTTGTGATATTGTAATAGCTACTGAGAAAGCTAGTTTTATTCAGGCATTTAGTGCCATAGGCCTAGTACCCGATAGTGCGGGAACATTTTTCCTGCCAAGATTAATAGGGTTCCAAAAAGCAACAGCCATTGCGATGTTAGGTGATAAGATTTCTGCTCAAGAAGCAGAAAGAATAGGGATGATCTATCAGTATTATGCAGAAGGTGAATTTGAGGAATCCTTTAATAAAATAGCTCAAAAATTAGCCTTGATGCCTACAAAAGGACTAGGTTATACAAAAAGGGCTTTCAACAGCTCCTTAAATAATGATTTGAATCAGCAACTAGATGTTGAAAATGAATTACAAATGAAAGCAAGTAGTACTGCTGACTATAAAGAAGGGGTAACAGCTTTTATTGAAAAAAGAAAACCAGTTTTCAAGGGAGAATGATTGATTTTAGAGTTGGAAATTAATATCTCTTAGGGATTAAAACAAAACTTAAAGTAAAGAGCTAGTAATACAATGTCAAATCAAAATTTAATAATCGACGATCAACAATCAGGAATAACAAAGATTGGAGTTATCGGATCCGGAACTATGGGTAGGGGAATTGCCCAAGTTGCAGCTACTGCAAATTGCAAGGTGGTAGTATATGATACCAATGAAGAAGCACTTAAAGAAAGTGAGCGCAAGTTGATCAAAGTTTTAAATCGATTAATCGAAAAAGGGAAAATTGATCAAGTTAAAAGAGATCAAATCCTCAACAATATTGAAAGTAGCACTTCGCTCGATTCATTAAGTGAAAGTGATTTGGTCATAGAAGCAATTATTGAAAATCTAGAAATCAAAAGATCCGTGTTTCAGAATCTAGAAAAACTGGTTTCAAAGGATTGCATCATTGCCTCCAATACTTCTTCATTATCTATTGCTTCATTGGCAGCTTCTTGTGAACATTCTGATAGATTTATTGGCATACATTTCTTTAACCCTGCACCTTTAATGAAACTAGTGGAGATCATTCCTGCTATTCAAACGGATCAAAAAACTACAGAAGGGGCTACAAAAATCATTAAAAACTGGGGAAAATTAACTGTATTGGCCAAAGATACGCCTGGTTTCATTGTGAATAGAGTCGCTAGGTCTTTTTACGGCGAATCACTTAGAATTTACGATGAAGGAATAGCTGATTTTGCCACTTTAGATTGGATCATGAAAGAAATAGGTGGTTTTAGAATGGGCCCATTTGAGCTAATGGATTTCATTGGAAATGATATCAATTATACAGTAACAGAGACTGTGTTCAAAGAGTTTTTCTATGATGGCCGTTTCAAACCCTCTTTCACTCAAAAAAGAATGGCAGAAGCTGGCCTACTGGGAAGAAAAACAAGTAAAGGATATTATGATTATAGCGAAGGGGCCACTAGGCCTGAGCCCAACATGGATAAAGAAAAAGGTAGCGTAATTTTTAATCGCATCTTATGCATGTTGATCAATGAAGCAGCAGACTCATTGTATTTGGGCATAGCCTCTAGAGACGACATAGATACAGCCATGACTACGGGTGTCAATTACCCTAAAGGGTTACTCAAATGGGCAGATGAAATTGGAATCACTCAATGTGTCAAAACATTGGATGACTTATTTGACCTTTATCATGAAGAGCGATATAGGTGTAGTCCTATTTTAAGACAAATGAAAAATAGCAATACTAATTTTTATTAAATCTTATGGCCAAAAAGAAACAACAAACACCCAAAGATATTTTTAACCTAATGATGGCCACTGATTTTTTTAGCCAATGGTTAGGAGTTGAGTTGATTGATGTTTCTGAAGGGTTCTGCAAAATTCAAATTTGTATAAGAAAAGAGATGCTGAACGGATTCGGCATTGTGCATGGTGGAGTCACTTTTTCATTGGCAGATAGTGCATTTGCCTTTGCATCCAATTCCTATGGAAAAGTAAGTGTTTCATTAAATGCAAGCATGACTTATGCCAAACAGGGCAAGATTGGTGATTTTTTAGTAGCAGAAGCAAAAAAATTAACGCTTACCAATAAAACTGGAACATTTGATGTAACAGTAACAAACCAAACTACTGAAGAAACAATCGCCTTATTTAGGGGAACTGTCTTCAGAACAGAAAAAGAACATATAGACCTTAACATAACATGAGTAAAGAAGCATTTTTAGTAGACGGTGTCCGAACGCCCATTGGTAAGTTCAAAGGGACACTATCAACCGTAAGAACTGATGATTTGGGAGCTATCCCTATCAAAGAGTTAATGAAAAGAAATTCTTCTGTTCCCTTAGAAGCAATAGATGACGTCATCATGGGATGCGCCAACCAAGCTGGTGAAGACAACAGAAATGTAGCTAGGATGTCATTACTTTTAGCTGGTTTGCCATTTACTGTGCCTGGTGAAACAGTCAATAGGTTATGTTCTTCTGGTATGTCGGCAATTATCCAGGCCAATAGAGCAATAAAAGCTGGTGACGGAGATTTATTTATATCAGGAGGTGTGGAAAATATGACACGAGGCCCATGGGTTACTTCAAAAGCCTCCTCCCCTTTTGGACAAGATGTTCAAATGCATGATTCAAGTTTTGGCTGGCGCTTTGTCAATAAAAAAATGCATACGCTCTATGGAACAGATGGCATGGGTCAAACTGCCGAAAATCTAGTAGAAAAATACAACATCAGTAGAGAAGATCAGGACAAATTCGCCCTTTGGTCACAAGAGAAAGCTACTGCTGCTCAAAAATCAGGAAGGCTTGCCAAAGAAATTGTAAATGTAGAAATACCTCAAAGAAAAGCTGATCCTATTATTTTCGATCATGATGAGTTCATTAAACCTGGCACTTCACTTGAAGTTTTAGGAAAATTAAGAGCTGCTTTTAAAAAAGCAGAAGATGGTGGAACAGTTACAGCGGGGAATGCTTCTGGATTAAATGATGGTGCGGCCGCTACCTTAATTGCTTCTGAGAATGCTATTAAAGATTACTCACTCAAACCATTAGCAAGAATAGTTAGCTCAGCTGTGGTAGGGGTTGAACCTCGGGTCATGGGCATAGGGCCTGTTGGAGCTTCTAACAAGGCGTTATCAAAAGCTGGTTTGTCCATGGCTGACATGGATATCATAGAACTTAATGAAGCCTTTGCCTCACAAGCACTTGCCTGTGTAAGGGAATGGGGATTATCTGATAATGATGAAAGAATTAACCCAAATGGAGGTGCAATTGCTATTGGTCACCCACTGGGTGTTACAGGTGCTAGAATCATGCATTCAGCTGCTTTAGAATTAGCAATGACCAATAAGAGATATGCATTAGTTACTATGTGTATAGGTGTAGGTCAAGGATATGCAACAATCATAGAAAGAGCTTAAAAAATATTGAAATGGAAAAACTAGGAAATTACGTTCAAGGAAATTGGGTAAATGGAGATGGGGATGGCCAAGCTATATACAGTGCCATTACCGGTGATACCATCACAATGGCAACCACTAAGGGATTAGATTTCAAAGACATTCTTCAATATGGAAGAACAACTGGAAGCCCTGCCCTGCGTAAAATGACTTTTCAAGAAAGAGGAAACATGCTAAAGAAGTTAGCGCTCTACTTGACTAAAAGAAAGAATCAATTTTATCAAATCAGTTATCAAACTGGTGCAACCAAAGCAGATAGCTGGATCGATATTGAAGGAGGCTTTGGCAATTTGTTTGCTAATGCTTCACTTAGAAAGCAATTTCCAAACCTACCGTACCATGTAGATGGTGACGCCATAGATTTATCTCGTGGTGGTGATTTCATGGGACATCACATTATGGTTCCAAAGGAAGGTGTAGCCATACACATCAATGCTTTTAATTTTCCTGTTTGGGGAATGCTAGAAAAGTGCGCTGTCAACTGGATGGCCGGTGTGCCAGCAGTAGTAAAGCCTGCTACAGCTACTTCATTTTTAACTGAAGCGGTAGCAAAAGAAATTATCGCCTCAGAAATTCTTCCTGAAGGTGCACTCCAGTTAATTTGCGGTTCTGCAAGAGGAATTTTAGATCATGTAGAATCACAGGATGTGGTTACTTTTACTGGCTCTGCTGAAACAGGTAGAATGCTCAAGTCCAATCCAAGGATACTAAACGAAGCAGTGCCGTTTAACATGGAAGCTGATTCTTTAAATTGTTCTGTTTTAGGAGAAGACGCAGTTCCAGGCACTCCAGAGTTTGATCTTTTTGTAAGAGAAGTCAAAAGAGAAATGACTGTAAAATGTGGTCAAAAATGTACTGCAATCAGAAGGATTATTGTTCCAGAAAATCTCATTGAAGATGTACAGATTGCCCTTGGCAAAGCTTTAGCAAAAACAGTCATTGGTAATCCCTCTGAAAAAGAGGTCAGAATGGGTGCTTTGGTCAATAAAGATCAAGTCCAAGAAGTAAAAGATAGGGTCAAAGAACTTACACAAACTGCTGAGATTGTTTATGGTGATCTTGATAAAGTAGAAGTACTCAAGGCTGATGCTCAAAAAGGTGCTTTTTTAAGCCCTATCCTACTATTGGAAAAAGATCCATACAAAAACAAGGCAGTTCATGAAGTAGAAGCATTTGGCCCAGTAAGCACTTTGATGCCCTACAAAGGGGTTGAAGACGCAATCCAACTTGCAAAGTTAGGGAAAGGCTCATTATGCTGCTCCATTGCGACAGCTGATGATAAAATTGCTACCAATTTTGCAGTTGGTGCTGCAAGTTACCATGGAAGAATACTGGTAATCAATAAAGATAGTGCCAAACAAAGTACTGGTCATGGATCTCCCCTACCTACTTTAGTACATGGAGGACCTGGAAGAGCGGGTGGTGGAGAAGAAATGGGAGGCATGAGAGGTGTCAAACATTATTTGCAAAGATGTGCCATACAAGGTAGCCCCACTACCATTTCTGCAATTACAGGAATCTATCAACCTGGTGCCGCTTATAAAGAAACCCCAAATCATCCATTCAGTTATCATTTTGAAGATATAGAAGCAGGCATGTCTCTTTTAACTCATAAAAGAACTATTACTGATTCAGATATCATCAATTTTGCAAATCTTACTTGGGATCATTTCTATGCACATACTGATATTACGTCTTTGCAAGGTTCCATATTTGAAAAAAGAGCGGCACATGGTTATTTCATCATTGCAGCAGCTGCAGGTTTATTCGTTTACCCAAACAAGGGACCAGTAGCAGCCAATTACGGATTAGAAGAATGTAGGTTCGTAAGGCCTATCTATCATAATGATACTGTTCAAGTAAGACTTACTTGCAAACAAAAAATTGAGCGTGACAGTGTAGGCAAGGAACATCCTTCTGGTGTTGTGAAATGGTATGTAGAAGTATATGACCAAGAAAATGAGTTATGCGCTATGGCCACTATTCTTACTTTGGTTCAGAAAAAATCACCTTTTATTGAGTTTAATAAAACTGTTTTAGTAGATAAGCTTGGGCAGTTAAATGAAAACTCAAAAGGAACGTGGGGTGTTATGACTCCTCAACACATGGTAGAACACTTAGAAAGAGGGTTGCAATCCGCAGTTGGAAAAGTAGCTCTATCCATTAGTACTCCAGAGGAAAGACTAGAAAAATTCCAAGATTCACTTTGGAATTACATCATGATGCCAAAAGAGTATAACAATCCAAATTACGAAAGTGGCGTTCTCAAGGAGCTTTCACATGGTAGCCTTACTGAAGCCAAAGAAGCATTAGTTAAGGCATATGATGAATTTGAATTATACTATAAAGAAAACCCTGATAAAAAACATGTTAATTCGGTATTTGGTGAATTAGATAAAGTGCATTGGGATTTACTGAACAGAAAACATTTCCATCATCATTTTGCACAATTTGGATTAATCTAAAAGAAATTATTAAATGTCACAAGAAGCATATGTAACTATAGACAAGGAAAGTAATGGTATCGCTACCATTACTTTCTTTCATCCGGCACACAATTCCCTTCCAGGTGCTATTTTGAAAAAATTAGCTGATACCATTACTGAAGCGGGTAATGATGATTCAGTGGAAGTAATCATTCTAAAAAGCGGTGGCGAGCGTACCTTTTGTGCTGGTGCAAGCTTCACTGAGCTAATCACGATCAATGAATTTAATACAGGTAAAACATTTTTTATGGGCTTTGCCAATGTAATCAATGCCTGTAGAAAATGCCCTAAAATCATTTTAGGTAGAGTGCAAGGAAAAGCAGTTGGCGGCGGCGTAGGTGTGGCCTCATCTGTTGATTATTGCTTTGCTACCAAATTTGCTGCCATCAAACTCAGTGAACTGGCTGTAGGAATAGGCCCTTTTGTGGTAGGGCCAGCAGTTGAAAGAAAGGTAGGAACCTCAGCTTTTGCTCAGTTAGCTATCGATGCGACAGCATTTTACTCATCAGAATGGGCAAAACAAAAAGGATTGTATCACGAGACATTTGAAGATGCTGAATCAATGGATGCTCGTATCAAAGAATTTGCAGAAAAACTGATAGGTACCAACCCAGAAGCGAGGACTTTGATCAAGCAGGCTACATGGAATGGGACAGAAAATTGGGATCAGTTATTGGAGGAAAGGGCAGGCATGAGTGGTAAACTGGTATTGTCTGATTATACTAAAAAAGAACTCGCTAAATACAAAGAAAAAGCATGATCTATTCCTTCAAAGGCTTCACTCCCATTGTACATCCAACTGCTTTTGTACATCCTTTAGCTGCAGTTACAGGTAATGTAACCATTGGTGCAGATGTGTACATTGGCCCAGGGGCTGCAATTAGGGGAGACTGGGGAGGCATTGTCATTGAAGATGGCTGTAATGTGCAAGAAAATTGTACGGTACATATGTTCCCAGGTATAACCGTAACACTTGAGAAAGGGGCTCATATTGGACACGGCGCCATCATTCATGGTGCACAGATAGGTCAAAATGTTTTAGTTGGTATGAATGCAGTCATCATGGATGACGCCATCATTGAGAAGGAATGTATCATTGGGGCTTTGAGTTTTATTAAAGCAAAAGACCACATTAAAGCCAGAAGTTTAGTGGTAGGGAATCCTGCAAAAGTGATTAAAGAAGTAAGTGATGAAATGCTTGATTGGAAAAGTAAAGGCACTGCTCTTTATCAAAAATTACCACAAGAATGCCGCGAAACCTTGATCGAAACTGAAGCGCTAACAAAAACTCCGGTTTACAAACCAAAGCAAGAAGCTTTATTTGAAACATGGGAGAAAATAAAGGAAAACAATTAATAATTAGTAATGAGCAATTATTAATTAAAGTAAACAACCCAAAGTATGATTGCTGAAAAAGTTAACATCACTAAGAAAGCATTGAAAGAAGCATTTACACTCATGTGTACTGCTAAAACAATGACTGAGGTGTACGAAGAAAATTTCAAACAAGCCTCTAAATATGTACATGCTACATCAAGAGGTCATGAAGCGATACAACTGGCCATGGCCATGCAGCTTCTTCCTCAAGACTATGTTTTCCCTTATTATAGAGATGATTCTATTCTTTTGGGAATAGGGATGACTCCTTATGATCTAATGCTTCAATTGCATGCAAAAAAAGACGACCCTTTTTCAGGTGGTAGAACCTACTATTCGCACCCTAGTCTTAATGATCCAGACAAGCCTAAAATCCCTCATCAATCTTCTGCTACAGGTATGCAGGCAATTCCATCTACAGGGGTTGCCATGGGTTTTCAGTACAAAGAGAAAGCTGGAATTGCTGAAGACTTTGGAAAAAACGCTCCTTTAGTTGTTTGTTCCCTAGGTGATGCTTCTGTTACAGAAGGGGAAGTTGCCGAAGCTTTTCAAATGGCTGCTTTAAAACAATTCCCCATTATCTATTTAGTTCAAGATAATGAGTGGGACATATCAGCGCATTCTAGAGAGACTAGAGCTCAAAATGCAGCCGAGTACGTTCAAGGATTTCATGGCATAGAAGCTGTTAGTCTAGATGGCACTGATTTCATTAATTGCTACAATCAATTTAAAGAAATCATTAAAAAAGTAAGAAAAGAAAGAAGGCCGTTTCTAGTACACGCGAGCGTTCCTTTGCTGAACCACCACACATCAGGTGTAAGAATGGAATGGTACAGAGATGATTTAGAAGAGAGCAAAATAAATGACCCTTACCCTAGACTAAGAAATGATTTATTAGGACAAGGATTCAGCGAAAAAGAGCTCAATAAAATAGAAATAGAAGTAGGTAAATTAGTTCGAGCTGATTATCTACGTGCTTTTGAGGCGGAAGACCCATCTCCAAGTGATTTATTTGATCATGATTTTGCACCTACTCCTATTACAGAAGAAAAAGGGGAACGATCACCAAAAGGCGGAACAGAAACGGTCATGGTAGACTGTGCATTACACGCCTTGGAAGAATTAATGAATAAACATGATGAGTGTTTATTATATGGACAAGATGTTGGGGAGCGACTAGGAGGTGTTTTTCGTGAAGCTGCTAATTTGGCCAAAAAATTTGGTAACGATCGTGTATTCAATACTCCTATCCAAGAAGCTTTTATCGTTGGGTCAACAGTAGGAATGTCCGCAGCAGGCTTAAAACCCTTTGTGGAAGTTCAGTTTGCCGATTATATCTGGCCGGGCCTCAACCAATTGTTCACAGAAGTAAGTAGGTCATTTTACTTGTCTAATGGAAAATGGCCTGTCAGTATGGTGTTACGTGTCCCTATTGGTGCTTACGGAAGTGGTGGTCCGTACCATAGTTCAAGTTTAGAGTCTGTGGTCACCAATATAAGAGGTATTAAAATTGCCTTTCCTAGTAATGGGGCTGATTTAAAAGGCCTATTAAAAAGTGCTTATTATGACCCAAACCCAGTAGTCATTTTTGAACATAAAGGTTTATATTGGTCAAAAGTCCCTGGGACATTAGCTGCAAAAGTAGTAGAACCAGACGAAGAGTATGTGATTCCTTTTGGCAAAGGAAGATATGTTCAAGAAGCTACTCAAGAGGCAATTAATGCTGGTGAGTCAATGACTATTATTACTTACGGAATGGGAGTTCACTGGGCATTAAATGCTGCTAAAGATTATCCTGGGCAGATAGAAATAGTAGATTTAAGAACATTATTCCCTGTAGATGAAGAAATGGTCTTTGAATCGGTCAGAAAAAATAATAGGTGTCTGGTATTAACAGAAGAGCCCAGTAACGGAACTTTTGCGAGATCGCTTGCAGGTCTGATTTCTGAAAAATGTTTTACGTCATTAGATGCCCCTGTTATGACTTTAGGAGCAGAGAATGTGCCCGCAATTCCTCTTAACAGCGTATTGGAGCAAACTATGCTCCCTTCTGCTGAAAAAGTAAAAACAAAAATTGAGGAAATCCTTAATTTTTAAAAAAATTAAGTTATCCTTGGAGAAGGATGACTTAATATAAAGTAAATTCTACTACATTAACCCAAAGCCCTCTTCCGGGCTTTGGTGTTTTTTGCCTAAATGTAAACTATCAAGTAATATTTGATTGATCTACAGATGTCTTTTTGGATATAAAATACAACACGACTTACTGTATAAATGGCACAAAGCCGTTGCACTTCTATTTCTAGAATATAGAATCATTATGATCAGTTATCTGAAATCCCTTGTTTCAAATTCATTTTAAGGAGAATCCAAGAAATAAATGAAAACAAGAAAATAGAAAAACCATAAAGCGTGGTAATAGATGAGACTCTTAAACCAGAAAAGAATATCCCTTGAGAAATATTGCCTGCAGATTCAATAAATTCAAATGCTGAATACAATCCAATGATCTGACCAAATATACCTACCGTTAAAGCAACTACGGCTAAATATTTTATCAAATCAATTTTACTCTTTAAGCCAGCAGTCGCTGTTTGTGATTTACCAAGGATACTGAATCCATATCTACCTATTAAAAAGATATTAATGAACAAAAGGATTGTTAAAGGAATGGTGATCATTACACCACCGTCAAATATAAATTGAAACATAAAATATAAATTTAGTTATTTAATAATTTGTTGTGTTCAAAATTAGACCTTGCCACCTTTTGAAAGAAGGTCAAATCCAGCCCAAAACAGGTATTTCGTCAACAAAAAGTTCATTTAAACAAATTAAATGACGATTTTTGAGAAATGTGGAATTTAAAACGAATCAGCGCACATATTTTATTTTGGGTAATTGCTACTCTTTTTTTGTGGCTATTTATCTCCTCTAAATCTGACAATGGTTGGTTAATTCTAAAACTTGTCAGCCTTTTAATTCCAGTAACTGCCTTTACTTCTTATACTTTTAATTACTACTTGGTAGAAAATAAACTATTAGCTAAAAAGTATGTAGAATTTACTATTTATGGAATTTTTACTTTTGTATTTTCGGTCTACCTCCAATTCCTCACCGTCACATTCGTCTTTGCTAAATTGGCTAATTATCGTCCTGACTCTTTAGGGCCCATAGCCCTTAATATTGCCTATATAGGAATTTGTAATTACCTCTTGGTATTTCTAAGTGCTCTAATCTATTTATTTAAACGTAATCAACAAGTCAAAGAAATTACAGTAAACCAACCAAGTCAACCAGAGACATTACACCTAAAAGCTGATAGAAAAACACAAATCATTCCACTTAGTGATATCTACTACATAGAGAGCCTGAGTAATTATGTTAAAGTGCATACTCCTGATAAAACTCATATCACCAAAGAAAAAATCAGCAAATTAGAGGAAGAGCTACCTGATAGTTTCATCCGCATACACCGATCGTTTTTGATCAATCAAATACATGTAAAAAATTTCAACAAAGAAAAAGTTAGTATTAATGAAGTAAACCTAACTATTAGTAGAACATTCAAAAAACAAGCACTTGATAAACTCAACAATGAAGGAATGCTTAATAGGGCTTAAAAAAATTATCCAACTTATTTATAAACTAGTCGATTTATCCTAATCTATTCCTTTTACTTTTTGTTTATGCTTAATATTTGGCTCAATTCACTATGCTTTAAAGTCCAAATGCAAAAGAGATAATCAAATATCTATTTCCTATCTGATAAATACTTTTCAAAACTTCCTTTCCAGCCAGGGGAAAGGGCCTCTACCGTAAGCGCTTCTTGCTAATCCCGCATGATTATCCTTCTCAAAATCTATCTACGCTTAATCCAACTGGATGCTTCTTCACTAAATGGATCTCATCTCCAGCTTCAACCTCTCCTTCCTCTAAAACTCGTATATAAAAACCTAGTCGACCACTTTTTAGGATTGTCCTAATGAACCAACCCCGACCCAAGGGTACGGGGTATCTATGGGCAATAATTTAATGATCGACTGAGAGTTGGGGTGCCCGGCCAGGGGAATTAATATCCCTTAGGGATTAAAGATTATCACGGTTGATTTTGTATACCTAACATACCTTACCTGATCAATTTCTCTAGTTTAAGCGATCTGTGGGAACACAGATCAAGGCGATATTTATAAATAAAAAGCTATAGGGGACCTCTAATAAATAAACCGTGATAAGGTCTATTGTACTAAATTAACTTTGGTAACGCCTACTTGTTTTCTAAAGTTTAATAGGAAGTAGTATATCTATTTGATCCCTGTAAGTTATAGTACACAGGGATCAAAAATCCTATTTACATTTGCTAGAAAAGTTTTCTATATATCTGAAATCAAATATTATTCATCACGAAGTGATTCCACTGGATTTAATCTTGATGTCATCAGTGTTTTAAAACTTACAGTTAGGATGGTTAGTATAAGAGATGATGCCCCACCTAAAATTAAAATCCATGCACTGATCTCAATTTTATAATCATATTGCGATAACCACTCTTGCATGAAATACCAAGAGATTGGGATTGCAATCAAACAGGAGATTCCCACCAGCAAGACAAACTCACCCGATAACATGCTCCATAATTGCATAACACTAGCCCCTAGAACTTTTCTAATTCCGATTTCTTTCGTTCTTTGCTCAGCAACATAAGATACTAATCCAAACAATCCCAAAGAGCTAATAAAGATAGCTAAACCTGCCAATACCCAAGCTAAAGAGGCAATTTTTTCCTCTTCCTGAAACTTGGCATTATATTCCTCATCAGCAAACCTAAAATCAAAAGGAGCACCAGGGATTACCTCTCCGTAAGTCTTTTCAATTTTATAAAGTGCATCCCTTAAAGGAACATTTGCATTTACCTTGATATAAAGCCACCCTTGATCTTTTTTCGTTGGGAATAAAATGGAGGGGAATGAATTGGCAAATGGTGATCCTTTGACCATGTCTTTTACAATACCTACTATTTTAAATTGTGAGCCATTGAAATTACCATTATCGAAGTCAATAGTTTGCCCTACCAAAGGCAATTTCATTCCCTTCAAAAGTTTTGCTGCTGATTCATTAATAATTACCGTACTCTCATCGGTAATCAATTCCCTTGAAAAGTCTCTGCCAGCCTGAAATTCAAGTCCTATAGTCTTAGCATATTCAGGAGTGACCCTTACAGTATTAAAAACAGGAATATAGTTAGGGTCTTTTCCTTGCCATTCAATTCCTTCATTCCACCCTAAATGACTAGTCACCGAATAGTTTGATTCTGCAATTTCATCTACAACACCTGTACCCTTAAGCCTGTCCCGCAACAAATCATATTTACCCCAGTAGTCAGGAGAGCTTGCCCTCAACGAAATAAGCCGATCCTTTTCATATCCTGCAGGCCTATTTTTAGCATGGTCTATTTGTTGTTTGACAATTAAAGTGCCTATGATCAACAGTGTAGAAATACTAAATTGAAATACTACCAACGCTTTTCTCGGAATTGCCGAAAACCTTCCTGGCTTAAAAGTTCCTTTCAATGATCTAATGGGATCTAAGGACGATAGATAAAATGCCGGATAGCTGCCTGAGAGTATTGCCGTAAACAAACTAAAAACAAAAATAGTAAGCCAAAATGAAAAGTTTGTCCATGGCATAACCAGTTGTTTACTTGAAATGATATTGAATCCAGGCAACAAGAGAAAAGTCAATAAAATAGCCGCTGTCAAAGCTAAAAATGTCACGATGAATGATTCGCACAAAAATTGGAAGGTCAGCTTACCTCTTAAAGCTCCCATTGATTTCCTCACCCCTATTTCTTTCATTCTTTTACTAGCTCTTGCAGTGGATAAGTTCATAAAATTAATGCAGGCTAAAATTAAAATAAACACGCCTATTAAAGCATAGAATATCACAAATTTCATTCGCTCACTAATGATGGGCTTCCCATCTTTGAACTCACCATACAAATTCCATTCATTCATAGGCTGCAAGAAGAAAGATGGGTTTCTAGATTTTGTCCTTTCTCCTAAATGTGGTAAAATGGCACTTTCTATAGCTTTTGATGTTTCCTCCAGATTAGTCTCAGCCTTTAGTTGAACTAAAATATGCATGTTATAATTATCCCAAACATTTAAATCTGACCAACCATATAGATAGTAATCTAATGGAGCTATGAATGAGGCATCGCAGTAAGTAGTGTTTTTAGGTAAGTCCTCATAGACACCTGTTACTTTCAAACCATCCGCACCATCCATTTCCACTAACTTCCCTATTGGGTTTTCTTTCCCAAAGAACTTTTCAGACAAGCTTTCAGAGAGCATAATAGACAACATATCATCTAACCCACTTTGAGTACCTCTCACCATCTTTAATGAAAGCATTTTAGGCGCCATTGGCTGCATAAAATATCCTTTCGAATTAAATTTTTCATCATTATGTATGAGCAAGCGTTCCTCAATACGCTGCCGAACCATCGCCACACCATCAAAGCGATTTTCATACTCTTGGGCTATTAGGCTTCCCATCCCTGTAGTCATCACCGCGTTGGTTTCATGCTCTCCATTATAGACCTCATGTCTTAGGACTCTAGCAATTCGGTCATAATTTTGATGAAACTTGTTGAACGAAAGTTCATCATGGACCCAAAGGCCAATTAATATACTAACTGTCAAGCCAATAGTTAGTCCTCCAATATTTAAAAAAGCATAGCCTTTATTCTTTAATAATGATCGCCAACCGATCAACAAATCATGTTTTAACATACCGTAATAATTAAGTTTTTGACTTCTTTCAAAAGATTTTATGATACCTGGCCTAAAGAGAGCGAGTACATCTCTTATCAAATTCCAGTAGGCATTATAATTCCCTTTATCAATTTTGCGCAATTGATATCTTTCTATTAAATCCCCTTCTAAGTCCTCAACAAAATCAGGATGGCAATACCACCTAAAAAAGTATAAGATCACATAGGGGGTGTTGTTGTTTTCTAAACTCATGTCTACTCATTAAAAGCAATCTTAGGAATTGCATCCCACAATGAGAGGCGCTGATCTTTTGCATTTTCCAACATTTTCTTTCCTAGACTAGTCACAGTGAAAAATCTTTTTCGCTTACCTCCTCTTATCTTGGTCGCTTCACCAAACTCAGACTGCAATAAGCCTTTGTCTTCCAACCTACGAAGTACAGTCTGCAAGGATCCAATACTTACCTTCCTCCCCAGTCTATTCTCCATCTCATCAATAATTGCAATTCCATAGGCATCACCATATAGAATAGCAACGGTAAGCATGACTACCTCTTCAAATTCTCCTAATTGATATCTACTCATTCAAAACAATATTTACCTTAAATGTAGTTTATATATTTTTATGATCGAAATAATCAGTGAATTATTTTTACCTTATTTGTAGTTTTAATATAAAAACAGTATTCTAGATATCCATTTTATTAATAAAGGATGAGTTTACACCAGGGTTGAAATCAAAACTATCACTCAAATTTCACACCTTCATTGAAATAGTCTCTTTGAGTGATATTGATAAATACCTTTTTAGGAGGATTACATCAAAATCTGATTTTTTTCACATTACATCTATCAAATAGAGATCATCCTATTAGAAACTAATTATCAATAATACAAAACACTAAAATACTAACATCCGACTAAATCTAAAATATGATAAAAAGTGCTCTTAAATTGATTTAAATGAGGTTTTTTTGCAATCCTGAAATACACCCCTTAAAAATAGAGTATTCCTAAAATAAGAAGCTTTCTGCATCGGCAGTCCGATTCATTTTTTCCTTGATGAAATAACGAACCAAAAAAATCAATGGGATCGCCCATGCGACCAAAAACAACATGGTACGCCATCGCGGCTCTGCCGGGGTTTTTGGCAGGCCAACCCTCCTACATAGAGACCATAGATTTGACATTTTTTACTCATTTTTATTTTCTCGGATAACAGTAATACTAAAACATGAAAAACATAAAATTACACTCTCAAGATTGGTTGTAAAATCTTTTACAATCGATATTGAATCAGAAATGAGAACTGTTAAAGGAGGTGTATTGACTGGACATCTCTTCTGTTTTACAGCCAACTGTGAAATCACTAAGTTCCATACAGGTTGCTGTTGATGGGATATTATAAATAGTAAAAGCCTAGTTAGCTAGGCTTTTACATTCAAGATTTTTTATGTTTTTTGGGTCTCAAAAAACACTGGCAAATAGTTTTTTCATTTCTTCCCAAGATTTTTCGTCTGCTTCTTTGTTATAGGCCAATGGTAATTCAAAAGCCTTTCCTAATGAATCTGCAGCAGGGCTAGTGAAGCTGTGTACAACACCAGGATATGCTATATATTGATAATCTGCTCCTGCGCTATCTAAAAGTATTTTATATGCATCTGCAGATTCCTTTGAAATAAAAGTATCATCCGCTCCATTACATATCAAAACCTTTGCTTTTAGTTTATTACTAGGTGGTATAGGCAATGTTACACCACTATGAAAAGCAGCCACAGCATCTAAATCTATTCCAGCATTAGCCATGGAAAGTGCTACACTGCCTCCAAAGCAATAACCAATAGCTCCTATTTTTTCGCCATCTACATTTGGGTCATTTTTAAGCAATTCTAAAGCAGCATTAAATCGAGCAGTCGCCTCTTCTAAATTACTGAATACTTCACCAACAAATTTTTGAGCATCAGCAGGATGCCCAGCTTGCTTCCCATCACCATACATATCTAGCGCGATGGCCGTATAACCTAATTCCGCTAGCTTATTTGCCCTTTCCCTTACATAGTCATTATGCCCCCACCATTCGTGGACGACAATAATACCAGGCCTTTTACCTTCCTTATTTTCATCATAGGCAATGTACCCTTTTAATGTTGTACTATCAGTGCCGTAAGTAATTTCCTTCCCATTCAATTTAAAAGGTTTGGAAACGACTTCTTTTGGCTCTTCGAATTCGGTCTTTTTCTTCTTTGCTTCTCCGCAACCACCTAAAAAGGCAGCTAATAAAAATAGACCACAATAAATAAGTTTCATAAAATTAGGTTTAGGTAAATAAATAAAAGGATCAAATCCTATTTAATAGATATTGATTTTAATTACAAATTCATGAATAAAATTACAATAAATAAATATTGATCCCAATTTATTTTAGTATCTCCATATTTTTCGATCATTAACAATAGAATTACTTAAAGGACAAACGGCTATTCCTAATTGAACAATAAAGAAACATAATGAACCAACCCCGACCCAAGGGTACGGGGTATCTCTATCGGCCAAAAGCTTTTTTATCGACTCAAGAGTCGGGGAATTAGGTATCCCTCAGGGATTAAATAGAGTAAATTACATTTTTCAATCAATCTAAAACTAATGCTTCATTCACTTCATCTAAATAATCCAATACATGGTCAACCACTTTTTTATCCTTCAAAATTCTATTGTGGCCTAGCCCTTTAGTGATAATCAAAGAAGCCGGAGGATAACACTCTTTGGTCATTTTTGAGTTCTTGGCTGACACTTGCTTATCATCTTCGTCATGAACCAGCAGCAATTGAACATTTTCTAATTTTTTAATCTGCTTGCTAACTGCCAATTCGCCGAATTCTACGCCTATTTCATCATACACATAATCCAATAAATAAGGAATCATTTTTTCAGATGCATTCATTCCCTTTCTAAACGCAAGTAAAATCTCTTCTGCTATAGAGGGGCTACTAATCATCGCTAGTTTTTCTATTTGTTTTAGTTCCAATACAGCTAATAATGACGCAACACCGCCAATTGAATGCCCCACAATCATTTCAAATCCATTATAAATCTTGTGTAATTTCTGGATGACTTCTGAAAATTCAATCAAGTTGGTCTGTTTTCCTTCAGAATTACCATGTGCCGGTGCATCAAATGAAACAGCCTTATAGCCTAGCTCATTTAAACTAGTAATCATCTTGCTAAACTGAGTGACCTTTCCCATCCATCCATGCACCAAAAGGACAGGCTTCCCACTCCCCCACTCATAAACAGAAACTTTCTTTCCTTTATAATCTATTTGGAAAGTATCCGCTTCTTTTAAAAACTCAATTTCAGATTGTTTATACGGATTTTTCATCGGTGTAAAAAACAAGTTCACAAACCAACTACCTGCTAATGAAGGGGCAACTCTCTCCATTTTAGGGAAAGTCCATTGAATTAATTTTAGCGGTAATGGAATTCTATCTTTCTTTTTCATAAACAGAGACCACTCGGTCTTTTTTTGGATAAAAAAATCTATTTAAATAATTTTTCTTTTAAGTACGTTTTTAATCCATCAATAGCAATGTCTATACTTAAACTATCACTCACCCTACTCATAATTAATGCCCCTTCCATGGTCATAATAATCATCGCAGGTATCGCTTTTTTGTCCGCAGTGTCTTTAAATTCTCCAGTAGCTATCCCTTCCTCTATTTTAATTTCTATATACTTCTTAAGCTTATCAATTGCAGCAATTGCTTTATTCTTCAAAGCTGGGTGAGAATTAGAAGCATTAACGGCTGTATTAAAAATAGGACAGCCAGCTTCAAAAGCAGGCACATTAATCAACTTTGCATAGATCTCAACTATAGAATTGATTTTCTGGGTAGGTGTTACATCATGATCCAATCGTTTTCGAAAAGATTTAAGAATGCCTTTGAAATTATAATCAAAAGCTTCTAGAGCAATCTCATCCTTATTTGTAAAATGATTATAAATCCCTCCTTTCTTCAAATTAGTAGCTTTCATGATATCGCTCAATGAACAACCATGATAACCAACTCTATTAAAAAGCTGAGCAGACACACTAATAATTCTTTCTCTTGTTTCTATTCCTTTTGCCATGCCTTGAGACCGATCGGTTTGTAACTTACAGACAAAATTCCTCTTCCACAAATAATTCTAATGCAGCAAAATCAGTTTCTTAAAACCAGAGTGATCAATTCTTTCAATAAAAAAGATGCTTGTTTCAAATTATCAGCATTTCTCTTGCAATTGTTGGATCACTTTAATTGCTAATGGGAATGAATTCTCATCTTTATACACAACCATGAGGAACGAGAAATCATGTTTAGGTAGCTTAATTATGAAGAATCCTTCCATTATAATGAACCAACCCCGACCCAAGGGTACGGGGTATCTATGGGCAATAATTTAATGATCGACTCAAGAGTCGGGGTGCCCGGCTAGGGGAATTAATATCCCTTAGGGATTAAATCCCATTTCTAGCTCTTTATCATTTTATTGCCAATAGCAATATGAGTAATTGACAATAGTTTAACAGATCAATCTACTGAATACTTGACAGTTACCTTTTACAAGTATTTAAAACCGTTATTCTTAATAAATGTAAAATTTAATTATATTTAACCTTTATTAAACCGCCAGAACTCATGATAAACATTAAAACGCTACCGTTTTGTACGGTATTTGCCTGCATTTTTTTTACCACTCACCTTTTATTTGCACAAGATCGTTTTGTTACCACTACAGGTGATGATGACTTCGGACTAAATGATTGCAGTAATATTGGAAGTCCTTGTTTTACTATTCAAAATGCTATCAATCAATCATCAGTAGGAGATGTAATACAAGTAAGCGCCGGAATCTACCGAGAAAATTTAGTCATTACTCAATCCGTTTCTTTGCAAGGAGCTAACCAAGGGATCAGTGGTTTTGATACAAGGGCTGCAGAAACCATTATACAACCAGGAACTACCAATATCTCAAACGGTATTGTAATAGATATCAGTTCTTCAAATGTAACAATAGATGGTTTTACTATATCAGGTAACAATGATCTTTTAACTGGTCCGGGAAGTACAATATTTGATGCTTTGCAAGGCATTTATCTGAATGCTACAGGAACTGACTTCTCTAATTTAGTTATTAAAAATAATGTTTTCGCTAATTTTCCAAGAGACAATACCCCTGCTGCAGGTAATAACATTGATGGAACAGCTACCATACTATCTGGGGCTTTGGTTATTGAAGGATCATCAAATGGCACTAATGGACACACTATTAAAAGAAACCTATTTCATGACATTGATGATGAACCTAACGACAATTACAGTGATCAATTGGGCTTTGGGATTATCTTACAAGATTCAGCCTATGCTGATGTCTCAAGAAATAAATTCAGCAATGTAGGCGGTGGAATTTTAGTACTTAACGTTCCAAAACTATCGCCTACTGACTCATTGGTAATTGACACTTGTTATTTCAACAATAATAAAGCTGCCCTTTTACTGGTAAACGGACCTACCAATGTATTGGCAGATAGTTTGACCATTGAAAATTCTCGTGCTTTTGGAATTAGATTAGTCAAAGCCAACAATGAAAATATTGATTTCCATCTTACGAACTCTTCTATTACTGAAACGGGGAATGCGCTAACCAATTATTCTGGAATAGCTGCAGAAGCTTTTGCAGGAAGTGGAATCCTTACTGTACAAGTGGATAGCTCACTGATTTCCAATAATCAAAATAGGGGACTTACCTTTAGAGGGGACGATGTACCAGGTAATAATATTGGTATCATTAATAACTCCACAATTATGGGAAATGCTTACAATAGAAGTGCAGTAGGCAATGGTTATGGGGTTATTGTGAATGCCGCTGCCCAAGTAACCATCAATGAATCTATCTTAAGTAATGCCTCAAGTGATAGAACAGCTATTTCTCATGATGGAGTTATAGGAGCTAATTCAGGAGGTGGAAGTACAGTTAATGGTGGGATTCTCATAGTAAGATCTTCGTCCATGACAACTTCTGCTGGTAATATAGCTGCTACTGCGAGTGGTAGTGGTACTGCAGCACAAATAGATGCTTCAGGTAACTGGTGGGGAAGTACGATAGAATCAATTATAAATTCAATCACTAGTGGCCCTACAGATTTTACTCCTTGGCTACAAAATGGGGCCGATCAAAACAACAGTCGTGCAGGTTTCCAATCTGATATCAGTACTGTAAATGTAGGCTTATCAAGGGGGCAAACTGGTACAATTGAACGAATTCAAGAGGTAATCGAAAATTTCAGAGAAACCAGTACCCTAATTATACAAGATGGCATTTACAATGAAACCCCTGAAATTAATAGAGATATCTCTTTTGATACAAATGGCAATGTACAATTAGATCAATTCACCATGAATGGAACAGGTGTTCAATTAACTGTTAATGGGAATTTCTCAGTGGATCAGTCAATAAATCTAACAGAAGGTAATGTTTCTGTAAATACAGGATCAGCCATTACCTTAACTACAAATGCAGCGGACATTACAGAATTGCCTAATAGTAGAATAGAAGGTACATTAAGTTATCAGCCAACCACACTAATGTCGGGAAATAGTTTAGATATTTTAGGGGTTAACTTTATTGGCGGAAATAATGAATTGACTAATTTATCTATCAGTAGGATATCTGGTATTCAAGGTCAAAATGTAGATGGGAATGGAAACGAAACCATCAATGTAACTTGGCAATTAACCGCAAATGAAGTTCCTGATAATTGGACGGTTAATTTTTCATGGCCTAGCCAATTTGATAATGGAACTCCTATTTCAAATTTAACGATATGGAGAAATGGTGGATCAGGTTTTGAAGAAGTAGCAACTGGCATTTCGGCAAGTGGTGACCCACGCCTTACACAAAATATCATCTTAAATTCTTTTTCGGATTATACCATAGCAGATGCCAGTGTATTATTACCTGTTACTCTAGAAAGCTTTTCAGGTAGCGAAACATTAACCGGTACTATACAATTGAATTGGTCTACTTTAACAGAAGAAGATTCAGATTTTTTCCAAATAGAAAAAAGCTTGAATGGCATTGATTTTTTTGAGTTAGGTTCAGTTAAAGCATCTGGTAATTCTAACCAAAGAGTCAGTTATCAATTTGAGGATAGTGAATTAACTGGAAAAGAGTTTTTCTATCGATTAAAAATGGTGGATTTTGATGACAGTTTTGAGTATTCAAAAGTCATTTATGTTCCACTAACTGAGCCTGAAATTCTTTTGTTTCCTAATCCAGCAAATACTTTTCTTAATATTCCTTTGGCAAGTAAAGTATCAGTTTCTCTCGCATTGTTTGACCAATCTGGCCGCATGATATTCTTGAAACATCCGACAGAAGAGAAATTAGATATTTCTACCTTAGATAATGGTTTATATTTCTATCAGTTGAAAGTAGATGAAACCCTAGTTACTGGCAAATTAATAGTTCAATAGCAAGACTTTTTTTGTATCTCTTAGCTGATAAAAGAATGTCCTGCTGATCTATTCTTTTATCAGTTAAGCTTCATTTGCATTGAAGTATCGAGCTTCTTCGCTTTGTTTAGTTTTTTCTGAAAGATGCCTCCATGCAAACTTTTCTGCCAACTTATTAGGTTTTCCCTCTGCAATATCTGCTGATATTGCCCCCAAAACTGGCCCCATTTTAAAACCATGACCACTCCCTCCAGTACTTACTGACAACCCTCTCATTTCAGGGTGTCTAGCAATCCAATAATGACCATCTAAAGTATCTGTATACAAGCACTTTCTTGTATAAATTAAGGGAGCTTCCAATAGTAATGGAATAGATTCTTTTAAAAAAGAACGTAAATCTTTCACCTCCTCGTCTGTAACCCTTCTATCGTCCCTACTAGGGTGAATAGGCTCACCATTGGTATGTCTTCCTATTTTCAAAACCCCGTTTTCCACATCTAGAGGAAATCCATACCAGCCAGTATTAGCTATATCTGCTGTAAAAACTGCCAATTCTCCTGGTGTGAATCTTCTAGGCTCTTGAGGCTTAATCCAAAATACTGGATGTCCCGTACTTTTCATAAATGGCCTTAGTTCAGGAATCAAAGAAGGAGTATGAGCACCCGCCGCAACAATGGTATGTTCACTATTAAACTTGAATCCCTCAATAGTTTTCACTCCTTTAATTACTCCATTTTCAATCAGTAATTCTTTGGCTGTTTGCCCTTCATGTATGTCCACCCCCAATGATTTGGCATAATTAACTAAATGCTGTATTGCGTAACCCGACTTTACAAATCCACCTTTAGGGTTAAAGTTAGCCACTCGAAACTGCCCTCCATTAAATACAGGGAACCGCTTAGTTAATTCCTTATGGTCAATGAGGTCTAGTTTGTAGCCTGCCTTCATTAAATTATTGAAACTAGATTCCTCATAAGGCTGTTTACCACTTTCTATTTCATGATTACATAGCATCAAAAAACCAACTTCATGATAAAGTTTCTCGCCTAACAGTTCATTCCATTCTAGCCAACCTGCTATGCTTGCTTCAGCCATTTGAAAGTAGTCTTGATCGGAACCATATTCCATTCTAACAATTTTAGAAATGTCAGTAGAAGCAGCTAAATGATGTGGCAATTTGTCCGGATTAATTAAACCTACTTTATAGTGTCTTTTTGATAATTCAATGGCGGCAGTAATTCCAAAAATCCCTCCCCCTACTACCAAAAAATCGTAATTGTTCATACGGCGATGTTTAATATAAATGTAAGAAATACCAACACACTCTACCCGATCTTATAATCCCAATCAAATATAGGATAATCGAAGGTCTTAAAATTGGATCAAGCAGAAAACCTGTGGAATAGGAAAAAACTTTAAATCTATCCAACCCATAAAAAATAACATATAAAATTTTAAGCATTTAATAATCAAATACTTGACTTGATGTTTGCTAAAGAAGTTTGAGTTTGAGAGCGAGTTTAGAGGAGCTTCCCCACAGATTTATTGCCTGATCCTTTCCGGACCAAGCGATAAACCTGTGGAATAGGGGAATTCTTTGAATCCATCTAAAACATAGAAAATTAACTTTTAAAATTTCAAGTATATAATAATCAAATGTTTGACTTCATGTTTGCTGAAGAAGTTTGAGTTTGAGGGCGAGCTTAGAGACGTTTCCCCCACAGATTTATTGCTTGATCCACGTTTCCCCACATATATATTGCTTGATCCACAATCTCCAACAATTTTTATTATTGATCCAAAGTACGTTCAGATTACATAGAATGAATAAAGGCTATTCTTCTTAAAAGAATAGCCTTTTCTATTAATTTACTAATTTGCGCAATAGGTGTTGTGTCAATTTAATATCTTATAAACCACTGATAATTAAATAATTAATACTTAATTTATTTCAGCGTTTAACGTCTTACTGATGACTCAAAACTAATATAGATCAACTTAATAAAATAATAACTTCGATAGACTAACCCGCCTCTTCGATTAACAAGGAAATTGTGGGCACAAAAGAAAAAAGGCAGTCTATAAACCTAGCAAATTCACAAGCAGAATGTTCTCAAGTGTATTCAATGAACCAACCCCGACCCAAGGGTACGGGGTATCTATGGGCAATTATTTAATGATCGACTCAAGAGTCGGGGAATTAATATCCCTTAGGGATTAAATTTTAGTGCAAAACAGAGATTAAATTTTAGTGCAAAACAGAGATTAAATTTGGGAATCATAAATATCTTACTATTAATAGCATCAAATTAATTTACAGAATTAGCCATGCAACTATTAAGAAGGCTATCGTGTTTAAGTTATTTGGCTTAATTTTGCGCTCCTATGAATTTAGACTATCAAACAGTTACTTTGAAAAACGGCATTCGTGTGGTTCATAAGCAAATTTCCCATACAAAAATAGCTCATGTAGGCATTATGCTAGACATTGGTAGTCGAGATGAAAGTGAATCAGAACAGGGTATTGCTCATTTCTGGGAACATATGGCCTTTAAGGGAACTAAGAAAAGAAAAGCATACCATATCATTAACCGACTTGAATCACTTGGAGGTGAATTGAACGCTTATACTACCAAAGAAAAAATTTGTTTTTATGCCTCTACTTTAGATCAACATCTGGAAAAGGCCATTGAATTAATAGTGGATATAACATTTCACGCAACATTCCCTACTAAACAAATAGAGAAAGAAAGAGGGGTTATTCTAGAAGAAATGGCTTTGTATCGTGATACTCCCGAAGATGCCTTACAAGATGAGTTTGATGAAATGCTTTTTCCAAATCACCCATTAGGTAAAAATATTCTTGGTACTGAAGATACCGTCCGCTCATTTAAACAGTCTGATTTCATTGCTTTCATTAAAAAACATCTAAACACACACAAAATTGTAATTTCGAGTGTTGGGAATCACTCTATGTCAAAAGCGGTAAAATATGCTGAAAAATACCTAAGTGATATAGATGAAAAAACAGAAGCTTCGAATCGGTCATCGTTCTACGACTACACCCCTTCTATCAAACATATAAATAGATCTATTACACAGTCTCATTGTGCAATTGGCAGTACTGCTTATGAACTTTCACACCCTGATAGAATCACTCTATTTATGCTGTTAAATATTCTTGGAGGGCCAGGAATGAACTCCCGATTAAATTTATCCTTAAGAGAAAAATATGGTTATGTTTATGGAATTGATGCTAACTATAGCCCTTTAATAGATACTGGTGCCTTTGCTATTTACTTTGCAACAGAGCATAAAAATCTAAAAAAGAGTATTAAGCTGATCTGGAAAGAGTTTGAATTGCTAAAAAATAAACCGTTGGGCCGTCTGCAACTCCATGCAGCAAAACAACAACTTAAAGGTCAGCTTGCTATGAGTGAAGAAAATTATAGTGGCATGATGCTGATGATGGCAAAAAGCTTATTAGACCTTAATAAAATTACTAGTCTTGATAAAATTTTTGATCAAATTGATAAAGTCTCTTCTATTGATTTACAGCATGTTTCTAAGGATGTACTACAGCAAGAGAACATGAGTATATTAAGTTATATTCCCAGCTAAAAAGCAAATCAGTTAGATAAACTACGACATAAATTTAATATACAATAGGCGATACCGTCACAGCAATCATTTTTCGCTACATGAAAAAAATTCATGAAGAAGGAATGCATGGACAAACTCAGCTGGGAAATATTTTATATATAGAATCTATCTAATAAGCGTATAGCATCTATTCTCACCATAAACAACGTTTTATTTAGAACCTGCACTATTCAGAACTCTACCATAGCAATCAACTAACTGCTTGGTCACCTGATCAGGGGAAAACTGCTTACAGGCATACTGATACCCTCTATCAATCATTGTCTCCCTTAATTCAGTATTGATCAAGACTTGAGTGATTCCATGGGCAAGTTCTTCAGGGTTATTAGGGTCAACATAATACGAATTAGGCCCACCAGCTTCTGGTAAAGATGAAACATTGGATGTGATAACAGGGGTTTTGCTTATTAGTGCTTCAGCTACGGGCAAACCAAAACCCTCATAAAATGAAGGGTAAATAAGCATCATAGCCTTTTGGTAAATAACTCTAAGCTCATCGTTATCATTAAGGTTTGATATCCAGATCACTTTTTTCCCCAGCTTGTATTCTTCAACTAGTTTAAGGATATTTTTTCTATATCCTTTATCCCTTCCTATCACCACTAAAGGAATTCTAAATTCTTCTTTTAACTTTTGATAAGCTTCTATTATCAAATTCAAATTTTTGCGTTCCTCTATGCTCCCAACAAATAAAAGGTATTCACTTGGAATTTTATGTTGATTTAAGATTTCAATACTTTCTTCCTTTTCAGTTTTTTTATAAAATATGGGATTACAACTTTGATAAATAACTTCTATTTTTTCAGGGTCTATATTATAAAATCTAACTATATCATTCTTTGTACTCTCACTGATCGCAATGACTCTATTTGCACTTAAACAACTATTACGAAATTTAAAGTCGTAGATTTTTCTATTTATTTGCGAATAAGTTTCAGGTAAAACCTTAAAAATTAGGTCATGTATGGTTACCACACTTTGAATGTTACTCTTCTTCAAACTGAAAGGAATCTCATTACTTAAACCATGGTATAAGTCAATCTCATCTTTTTTTAATTGTTGAATAATCGAATAACTTCTCCAAAATGACTTAAAAGCTACTTTAGCATCATAAGTTTGAAAAGATGAATTATCAAGAAAATAAGAAGTCTCGGATCTATTCTTAAATTTTGGTGTATATAAATGGTATTTATTCTCAGGATAATACTCATGCAGGTTCTTTACTAATGATCTACTGTAGTTTCCTAAGCCAGTAAAATTGTTAAATAGTCTTTTGGAATCGAAACCTATTCTCATCAGTCTTAAATATAATTTAATCAGCAACCATTTTAGATTAAACCTTGCGTGACAACCAAGAATTTATAGCCGTTATGAAGCAATCCTGATCCAGTGCCTCTGCTGAGAAAGCTACGGCGCTGGGTTGAGGTTGGTTCATTAACGCTATAGAGGGAAATTGATCTGGCGATCTAGGTAGAACTACAGTATTTCCACAAAGAATGATTGTGGGTTACACGAGGGTATTTCAAGAAAATTAATAAAAAACCGGATCATAATACGCAGTAATGTATTATGATCCGCTTGATACAAAAGATTTATCAACTAGGAAATTACCATTTCCTGTTTAATTATCGTTTGTTCTCTATCTGGGCCTACAGATACGATATTGATAGGAACACCGACATATTCTTCAATAAAGTCAACGTACTTATGTAATTGGTCAGGTAAAGCATCATAAGAAGTAACATTATCTAACACATCTTTCCAGCCTTCCATCTCAACATAAACGGGTTTCAAATCATCACCATGTTGCTCAAAACCCATTTCATTTGACACCTCACCTGAAGCATCTTGGTATTGAGTACAAACTTTAATCTGATCAAAACCACTTAACACATCAGCCTTCATCATGAATAACTGAGTCACTCCATTAATCATGACTGCATATTTTAAAGCGGGTAAATCCAACCAACCGCACCTTCTCGGCCTACCAGTAGTTGCTCCAAATTCATTACCAGTTTTCCTCAACTGCTCCCCATCTTCATCAAACAATTCGGTCAAAAATGGTCCAGATCCAACTCTGGTACAATAGGCTTTAAAAATCCCAAACACCTCCCCGATATTAGCAGGGGCAATTCCCAAGCCGGTACAAGCACCTGCGGCAGTAGTAGTAGAACTAGTAACAAAAGGATAACTACCAAAATCTATGTCTAACAATGATCCTTGAGCACCTTCGGCCAAAATAGTCTTTCCCGTACTCATGTAGTCATTGATGAAGTATTCGGAGTTCACCAAGTTAAAATCTTTCATCTGTTCTATTGCCTCAAAAAAGTCCTTCTCTACTGCAGGCAAATCAAACTCAAAATCATAATTACTGAGTGTTTTTAGATGTCGCTGCTGTAAACGACTATAACGTTCTTCAAAATTAGGAGAAACAATATCTCCCAACCTCAAGCCATTTCTTGCAATTTTATCTTGATAAGTTGGCCCTATTCCTCTTAGAGTTGAACCAATTTTATTTTTGCCCTTAGCTTTCTCATAAGCAGCATCTAAAATCCTATGTGTTGGTATGATCAACTGAGCTTTTTTGGAAAGAAATAATTGTGCTGCCAAATCAATATTGAATTGATCCAATTTTCTAATTTCATTCATAAAAATCACTGGATCTAAGACAACACCATTTCCAACAATGTTTTTAATCTCCTTATGAAAGATACCTGAAGGGATCTGATGCAATACATGTTTGATACCATCAAATTCTAAGGTATGCCCTGCGTTTGGCCCACCTTGAAATCTTGCAACTAAATCATATTTTCGCGCTAAATAATCAACTACTTTTCCTTTGCCTTCATCTCCCCATTGAAGGCCCAACAGTACATCTACACTCATGAATTCTTTATTTTTTCAATTGCAGTTTCTATAGTATCTTCTATAGAAAAAATCGCTTTAAGTTTGGTTATAATTAATAATTTTTGAACATGCTCTGATGGGTTTACAAGATACACTTCTCCACCTGCATTTCTAAATTTTGTTAAAATAGTAATTAATACGCCAACGCCAGAACTATTAATATACCTTACTTCTCCTAAATTAATGATGATATTCTTGATCCCTTTTTGTGAAATATCACTGACTTGACCTAGAATTTGAGGACCGTTACCTTCTCCAGTAAGATCCCCCTTCAGTACCAGGTGTAAAATATTATCTTTTACTTCGGTATTAAATTCAACCATTTGATGTCTTCTTTTTGTGCTCACAATTATTATTTAGACAATTGGCATAGAGGATCAATGAATGATGCATCACCTCATATTGCAGTAATTCGCCAACAGTATTTTGAATATTCTGTATCCTTGGATCACAAAACTCTACTACCTTATGACATTCCGTGCAAATCAAATGATCATGTTGTTTGTAACCATAAGATTTTTCATACTGTGCCAAATTCTGGCCGAATTGATGTTTACTTACCAAATCACATTCCATCAATAGGTCTAGGGAATTATATACCGTAGCCCTACTAACTCTATAGTTCTTGTTCTTCATACTGATGTATAAAGATTCTACATCAAAGTGATCTTCTCTTGTATATATTTCTTCCAAGATGGCATATCTTTCGGGGGTCTTTCTCAATCCCTTCTTCTCAAGGTACGCCGTAAAAATCTTCTTAACTTCTTCTAATATCTTTTCGCTCACCGCCATAATAGCTCCTTACTTTGCAAATATACATCTAAACTGAGATTTAAAGACAGAAAATTAAAAGGTATCATATTCTTTATCTATAAAGTATTATTAGTCCGACAAATTGTAAAACTTAAATTGCAATTTATCCTGTATTATTCATGATAAACCATGGCCTTGCACACTAAGTGATTGATTCACTTATTTTTATAAATGAACCAACCCATACCCTTCTACCGAGAAAGCTACGGCGCTCGCAGAAGAGACGGGATATCTATGGGCAAAAATTAATGATCGACTCAGCGCCTCTGCAAAGAAGCTTCAACACCCGCGGAAGAGTCAAGGTGTCCGACCAGGAATTAAACCAATCAACCATCACCATGAAAAAACCTCAGGCCAAAACTGCCTAAGGGTTTTTCAAATCATAGCAATTCTCTATTCCTTGACTCAAGAAAAACGAGTTACATTGACTATACCTTCAACTGCTAAAAGATTAGTGATCAGCGTATCTAAATGTTTAGTATCTTCAACATACAATTCAATCTCCCCTTCAAAAATTCCTCCTTCCGTATCAATTTTCAATGACCGCATGTTCACTTTTAACTCTGAAGAAATTACATTAGACAAGTCACTGATGATTCCTATTCTATCAGTGCCTATTACCTTAAGCCCAGCTACAAAAGAACGTTCTTGTGAAGATGTCCATTTAGCTTTAATCACCCTGTACCCGTAATTAGAAAGCAATTCAGCCGCATTGGGACAAGTAGTCCTATGAATTTTAATTCCTTCGCTTACTGTTACAAAACCAAAAACATCATCTCCAGGTATAGGGTTACAACACCTGGCAAATTTATAATCCACCATGTTCATATCTTCCCCTAACAAAAGCAGGTCTTTTTCTTTTGGCTTTTCAGATTGAGTGGTTACACTTTTAACATCTTGACTCTTCTTGTGCGTCTTCTGTAGCTGTTCATTCTTCTCTTTTTGACTAACCGCTTTCTTAATTTGCGCTGCATCTATTTTTCCTTTGCCTATTTTATAGAATAACTCCAAGGATGATTTCACGTTGTAATGATCTAACAACTGCTGAACTATCTCATTAGTCAAAGTTTGTTTTCCAAGTTTTCTTAGGACAATCTCTTTCCCGTCAATGGCAGCTACTTTCTTATCTTCTTTTAAAGCATCCTTGACTTTAGATTTAGCTTTAGAAGTAACCACATATTTCAACCAGTCCTCATTGGGTTTCTGCTTTTTACTGGTAATAATCTCCACTTGATCACCATTCTTCAATTTATGGTTTAGCGGTACTAGTTTCTGATTCACTTTAGCACCTAAGCACCTCGCCCCAACTTCTGTATGGATATCAAAGGCAAAATCCAGTGCAGTCGCGTTACTGGGTAATGTTTTCAAATCCCCTTTAGGGGTAAAAACAAACACCTCATCACTGAATAAACTTGACCTAAAATCATCAATAAATTCAATCGCATTAGAATCATTCTGTTCAAGAATCTCTCGCACCTTAGCAATCCATTGCTCAAGCCTGCTTTCATTACTTCCTGGATTTTCCTTATATTTCCAATGGGCGGCATAGCCTTTTTCTGCAATTTCATTCATTCTACTTGTCCTAATCTGTACTTCTACCCACTGACCTACGGTACTCATTACCGTAGTATGCAAAGATTCATACCCATTAGACTTTGGGGTACTTACCCAATCCCTCAACCGGTCTGGGTTAGGTTGGTAAAAATCCGTTACGATAGAATATACCTGCCAACAATCTGCTTTCTCATTTTCAAATTCGGTATCAATTATCACACGGATGGCAAACAAATCATATACCTCTTCAAAAGATACATCTTGTTTTCGCATTTTACTCCAGATAGAATGAATAGATTTTGGGCGGCCTTTGATCTCAATCTTTAGGTTAGATTTATTGAGTTCAGACTGTATAGGTTTAATGAAATTCCTAATGAATTTATTACGTGAAACTTTAGTCTCATTAATTTTATTCGAGATAAAATCATAAGTCTCTCTATCTGTATATTTCAAATAGAGGTCTTCTAATTCACTTTTAATAGCATATAATCCCAGCCTATGGGCTAGTGGAGCGTATATATAAATGGTTTCATTAGCTATTTTCAATTGTTTATGGCGAGGCATGCTTTCTAACGTTCGCATATTGTGCAATCTATCCGCTAACTTCACCAAAATCACTCTTACATCTTCGGAAAGTGTCAGCAGCATTTTTCTGAAATTTTCCGCTTGCTGTGAGGTTCCTTCTTCAAATACTCCCGAGATTTTAGTTAAGCCATCTATAATTCTACAGACTTTGGCACCAAACATACGCTCTATATCTGCCAGTTCCATATCAGTATCTTCCACCACATCATGAAGCAATGCTGAGACTATGCTGGTAGTGCCTAACCCTATTTCTTCTACACAGATCTGAGCCACTTCCAATGGATGATAAATATACGGTTCACCTGATTTCCTTCTCATTTCTTTATGAGCTTCAAGTGAAGTATTGAAAGCCTTCTTAATGATCTTTGCATCATTGTCTTTTAACAGAGGTTTGGCCTTTCTTAATAGTTTCCTATAGCGCCTTACAATCTCTTTCTTCTCTTCCTCTAGGTCAACTGCTATCATTTATTTAATTTATTCCTCATTTAATTTTTTTATCACAAAAATAGTACTTAAAATTGCACTTCAAATTTTTAGACCGATATAAATATCGGCGGATGTGGCGAAATTGGTAGACGCACTAGACTTAGGATCTAGCGCCGCGAGGCATGGGGGTTCGAGTCCCTCCATCCGCACAAAAACGACCCTCTTAGCTATGCAAGCTTGAGAGGGTTTTTTACTTTATTATAACGTAAAACTTAGAAACATTGGAAATCGCGTTAGAGAAAATCAATGAAACAGAAGCTTTAATTAAAATTACGCTAAATCAAGATGATTATCAAAAGTCTGTGGACGAAAAAATCAAAGATTATAGCAAGAAAGCAAATATTAAAGGTTTCCGTCCTGGAAAAGTTCCTACAGGCGTTATTAAGAGCATGTATGGCAAGTCAATATTAGTTGATGAAATTAATGCATTACTGTCCAGCAAATTAATGGAATATCTTCAGGAAAGTGAGTTACAAGTACTTGCTGAACCTATTCCAAACTTGGAATCAATGAATGCTGTTGACTGGGATAACCAAAAAGATTTTGATTTTGAATATAAGATTGGGTTCGCTGAAGAATTCAAATTAAATGTTGATAAAAAATTAAAGCTTGATTTTTATCAGATTAATGTTGATGACAAAGTAATAGATGAGACTATTGAAAATGTCACCAATCAATTTGGTGAAGTTAAGGACTCAGAAAAAGCTGATGATAAAAGTACAGTCATAGGTTCTTTAAAAATAGGTTCAGATTTTGATGAACAAGTAACTATTGAAGTTGCTAAGCTTGAGAAGTCAGGAATTAAGGCATTAAAGGGCAAAACCAAGGAGACTGAGGTCAAATTAAAGTTAGACAAAGATTTATCAGAAGAGTACC
Source organism: uncultured Cyclobacteriaceae bacterium (assembly GCA_937958005.1). GTDB lineage: Bacteria > Bacteroidota > Bacteroidia > Cytophagales > Cyclobacteriaceae > JANSWY01. The sequence goes on along the minus strand of CALGOB010000220.1, from coordinate 16,328 downwards.
TAAGTCAATTATCTCAAGGGCAAGATGTATCTGCAGAAAAAGAAGGTTTATTAACTATTAATCAAATCCAAAATGTAGAGCCTGCTAAAGTTGATGAAGAGCTATTCAAAAAAGCATTCCCTACTGATGAGATAGAAAATGAGGAGAAGTTCAGGGAAAAAGTTAAAGAAATCATCAGCTCTAACTATGAGAGAGAAAGTGATTTTTTCTTCAATCAAAAAACAAGGGAGAAACTAATTGCAAAAGCAAAAATCAATCTTCCAGATCAATTCCTGAAAGATTGGTTAGTAAGGACTAATAAAGATGCGACAGTTGAAGGCATTGAAGGTGAATACTCCATGTATGCAGATGAGTTAAAATGGTCTCTTATCAGAAGTAAACTTGTGAAAGAGAAAGAGATCAAAACTGAAAATGAAGAAGTAAAAGAGGAAGCCAAAAACATGATCAGAATGCAATTTGCACAGTCTGGTATGGTTGGGGATCAATTTGAAAGTAGCATGGATCAATTTGCAGATAATTATTTGCAAGGAGAGAATGGTGAAAACTATAGAAAAGTTTATAATCAAGTAGAAACTCAAAAAGTGTACAACTTTATTAAAGAGACTGCTTCAATTACGGAAAAAACTGTCGGTTTAGAAGAGTTTAGAAAATTATAAACTAAACATCGAAACCTACCAATAAGATTTATTGTTATAAGAAAAAGTCTTTAACTGGAAGCGCCAGTCTGAGACTTTTTCTTATTTTTGTATATACCGTTTCATAAAAGATATATGATAAACAAAGAAGAATTTAGAAATTACGCTGTTAAACATCAAGGGTTAAGCGGTTCTGTAGTTGATCAATATACTGGTCACGTAGAGAATATGACTCGTGCAGTGATAGAAGAAAGGCCTGGTCGTTTTGCGGAAATAGATGTTTTCTCAAGATTAATTATGGATAGGATTATATTTTTGGGCACAGGTGTAGACGATAATATCGCTAATATCATTACAGCTCAATTATTATTTTTAGAATCAGCAGATCCTAAAAAGGATATCTTATTATATGTAAATAGTCCAGGTGGCTCAGTATATGCAGGGCTAGGCATCTATGATACTATGCAATATGTTTCTCCGGATGTAGCTACTATTTGCACTGGAATGGCCGCTTCTATGGGGGCTGTTTTATTAGCTGGTGGAGCAGAAAAGAAAAGATCTGCACTTCCTCATGCAAGAATCATGATCCATCAACCAAGTGGTGGCATGCAAGGTCAATCTAGAGATATGGAGATTACCTTGAAACAAATGCAAGAACTTAGACAAGATTTATATACTATTTTAGCAAGTCATTCAGGTAAATCTTATGAGGATATTGAAAAAGACTCAGATAGAGATTATTGGATGAGAGCCAATGAGGCAAAAGATTACGGACTAATTGATGAAGTCCTCGTGAAAAAATAAAATTATGGCACAGGTAACCTGTTCATTCTGCGGAAGAAATAAAAAAGATGTGGATCTGATGATATCAGGAATTCACGCACATATATGTGATAGGTGTATTACACAAGCTCAACAAATCCTCAATGAAGAGTTGAAGACTAAAAGTAAGGGTGATGCTCCTAAATTCACCTTGATTAAGCCCGTAGACATGAAATCACACTTAGATGAGTTTGTTATTGGACAAGACGAAGCTAAAAGATACATTTCTGTTGCAGTGTACAATCATTACAAAAGACTAATGCAAGATAACCAGCTAAACAATGAGGTGGTTATTGAAAAGTCCAACATCGTAATGGTAGGACAAACTGGTACAGGGAAAACATATCTAGCCAGAACTCTAGCTAAAATCTTACAAGTTCCTTTTTGTATTGCTGATGCTACTGTTTTAACAGAAGCCGGCTATGTGGGAGAAGATGTCGAAAGTATACTGACTCGACTTTTACAAGCTGCCAACTATGATGTTGAATCAGCTGAAAGAGGCATTGTTTATATTGATGAGATAGATAAGATTGCTAGAAAATCAGATAATCCATCTATTACCAGGGATGTTAGTGGTGAAGGTGTTCAGCAAGCATTGTTAAAGTTGTTAGAGGGAACCACAGTGAACGTTCCTCCTCAAGGTGGAAGAAAGCATCCTGATCAAAAAATGATTTCAGTAAATACTGAGAACATTTTGTTTGTTTGTGGAGGAGCTTTTGATGGCATAGATAGACATATTGGCAAGAGATTGAATACTCGTCCAATAGGATTTGGCGGTACTGAAGAAGATGAAGTAATATTTGACAAAGATAATTTACTCAGGTACATCACTGCTCAAGATCTAAAAAGTTTTGGTTTAATTCCAGAACTGATTGGAAGACTACCTGTATTAACAAGCTTAGATCCACTTAATGCAGAAACTTTAAAGCAAATTCTTACCAAACCAAAGAATGCACTCATCAAACAATATGAGAGACTTTTTGATATGGAAGAGGTAAAACTTGAGTTTACTAAAGGGGCTTTAGATTATATTGTTGAAAAAGCAATGCAGTTTAATTTAGGCGCAAGAGGTTTAAGGTCAATCTGTGAAGCAATCATGACAGATGCGATGTTTGAAATCCCATCTTCATCAGAAGTAAAAATACTCAGCATCACTAAAAACTATGCTGAAGAAAAATTTGAGAAGTCTAAATTCAATAAGCTCAAAGCAGCTTAAAAGATTATGAAAATGTCTCGCCCTGAATAGGCGATACATTTTTTACAATAATAATAATAATAACAAGTAGCATCGGGATTTACCTTGATGCTATTTTTTTGTTTAATAACAGTTTACCTTTTAAAATGAGTCTAGCATCTCATCAGATTTATCGAATGGTTTCACTTAACTGGTCACAGAGACTGAATTCTCAACATCTTCCACTAAATCTTCAATAAAATGAACCAGGTCTTTACGATCATATTCAGTAGTTGGAAATGCTCTACCATTTATTAAAATTTCTGGTGTGAAAAATATTTTATTTTCTTTGCACCATTGCGAATCTTCTTGTAAGATTTCTAAACTTTCTCCTTTACCTTCTCCCCACTTGTTTAACCAAGATTCGGGTGAAGCATCTCCATATATTTCGTGCATTGCTTCCATGCATTTAGTCATTCCTTCAGTCTTCTTAAGCTCTAAAATTCTCTCCGATATTTTTGTCGCTGGGTTTTTTAAATCATCTGCTGAAACATTAAATACAACTTGCATTTGAAGTTCTTCCCCATGTTTAGCATTAATTTTCTCCATGAGTCCATGCACTTCCTTACAATGACCACAGAGCGGGTTAGTAATAAAAGTAATTTTAAGTGGTGAATTTCTATTCCCTAGAAATATTCCTCTTTCACCTAAGGAGTTAATTGGTTGTACAACTGATTTATACAAAGTAAATTTAAACAATTCATAATTTCTTTTGAATTTCAAGTAGCCAATTTTAGAAGCTTTTAATTCACTAACTTCTTCAATTAAAGGTTTCAATAAATTCCATGCTAAAGCCGAAGCAAATAGAGCAAATACAACTACAGAAATTTGATTAACTGGAAATGAGAATATGATTCCTAAATTAGACTGCCATCCAGCCAAAGCGGCACTTATCCACAGAACCCCTACAATTCCCAAGCATAACCTACACCATTTTTTAACCACCACCTGCTGGTAATATAAAGAATACAAAGTAATAGGAATTGCTGCCAATGAAAGCAAATACAATGGGGTATACGCCTCTCCTTTTAACTGGAAGAACAAGGAGGAAAGTACTATTGTTGCAAAATAAACAATACTTAAAGAACTCAATTTCAATGAGTTGAAAATTGTTGACCCTTTTGAACTAATCACTGCATCGCAACTTTGCTTTTCATTTGCCGCACCACAAAATGCCTCTCCAATCGCTGTTGAAATTCCTTGCTCCTGCTTAACAATAACAACACTCAGGTATAGTCCCAACCCACTCACTGCCAAATACATTAAGTGATAAAGATTCATGGTCGGAATAAAAAAGAAATACCCAGCCAATACTGCTAAACCTACTGAAAACACAGTCAGCAAGCTTTTATTACTACTCTTACCTGCAATTGCCTCTTCACCATCTACGGCCAGAATCACTCCTGTAAACAATTTCAAAAACTCATCAACACTAACTTTATTTGTTTGTTGAGGGTATTGAATTTCAATTTCTTTATCTAATCGAGTAACAACTGCTAACTCATTCTCATTTGTATTTCTAACTTCTGCTAAAAAAGTCTCGGGCAATTGTTCCAATGTCTCTAAATCTATTGGCACATTTGCAGCAATATTTTCAATATTAAATTGCTCAAGTGTAGCGCTGATCGCATGAAGGCTTGGGTAAGAAGGATGACTCAACAACTGAAATTTCATTTCTTCCAAATCAGTCTTGATCTTGTTCTTGTGCAATAAACTAGAAACTATATAAAATAGTTGGTTCATAAAGCGCGATGTTAAGTTTCATAATATTATAAAACAAGATACTTCATTTGGAATAAATGGAAAAATATTTAAATAGGAATAATACCAATTTAGATTTATCAGAGCGCATATCTATTAGCAAATTTAAAATTTGACATGCGTTAACTCACTATAGCGATGCTATGCTTGCGTTTTTGTCCCAGCGGGGAACCGCTTTGTCAAAATCAAATATACTAAGATACCTTATACACCTCCGTAAACATAAATGGGTATAATTTAAATCAAATTTATTACAGAATACACATCATTTACATCTAAAACAACATGATATTCATGTTGTTTTAAGGCTAGCTTAAACAAACTTATACTTTATCTAAGCCTGCATTCAATTTTTTAACGATAAATTCCTCCTCTTCCTTGGCCATTTTTATCGCATTTCTTCTCATTACAGAATTAACTTTTGCTCTCCTCTTATAAGATTCACTTTCATACTTATATTCTTCAAGTTCCAGCATAAAATCATAACTACTTTTTTCTGTCACTAATTTCACAATGATTGGGCTACATTCTACTAATATGAAAAGAAACATAATAAAGATATTCGCTAGCCAAATGGCTTCATTCCTTTTGGAGATTCTGTCTAATGCAGTCATTCTAGAGGCTAAACCTGTTAAATCAGCGTCTAACATCTCATTTTTTGCACTTTTAAAATCAGAATCCAAAAGAGCAATTTCTTGCATTTTCTTATCTATCAACTTCTGATTGTTTTCTGTTAGTTTCTCCAGTTCTTTCTCTACTCTATCTGCTTCTGCTTTTTTGATTTTATAAATTGGGCCTGGATTCCTAACACCTGTTCCACCAGTTCCGTCTGCCTCTTCTCTGGCTACTCTACGAAGCTCATCCCTTTTAACGGTTTTATCCAAAATCTCTTGCTTAAGGTCATCTATTGTTCTCTGTAAATCCGTCTTATTTCCTGAGAACCTATTATTTAATAAATTTTCATTTAATTGTTTTTGCTCTTCCTGCATTACTGCAATTTCCGTCAATATCTCTTTTTCAAATATCTTTAGCTCTAAGGGTTTGGCTATTACAATTGAAATCAAGACTGCCAACAGTAACCTAGGACTAACATTTAAAACATTTTTCCAAGGTTTATTATGTTTTCTCATACTAGAAACAATATATCTATCTAGGTTAAATATCATAAGCCCCCAGACAAGGCCAAATATTCCAGCAATCCAATAATTATCAAAAACCGTAAAAAGTGCATAAGATGACGCTAATGAGGCAAAGATGCTGGTAAAAAAAACCGTTGCCCCTATTCCTACATACTTAGAGGAATCTACTGGGCAATCTTTCAAGTGACGAATACTTGCACCTGAGCATAACCAAAAAAAGTGCTTGAGTTTATCCATATTTTGATAACGTCAATTTCATTACTATGTTTTACAAGGTACTACTTATCAAAACTTCATTTACTAGTAGTTCTACTTTTTCTAGGTCGCATAAACCACCTCCTTTACCGTTACTAGTTAACATATTATTGAATATAAACCCATTCTAGACACGTTCTCTATCTCAAAATAATTAATTGCCATTGACTCGCAGGTAGATTCATCTAAACAACTTCATCTAATCATCTAAAAATTTTAACACATATTAACATTGTACGACCCTAAAATAGGTTAACTAATATTCAAATAAACCAATCACAACTCAAAAGCACGGGGGATTCTATGGGCAATAATTTAATGATCGACTCAGCGCCTCTGCAGAGAAATCTAAAGCGCTCGCAGAAGAGTCGGGTTGCCCGACCAAGGGAATTAATATCCCTTAGGGGTTAAAAAAAGGCTGCAAGGGGAATCTTCTCAATAGAGATGCCTATACAATAAATGATAAAGCTCAGATTATCAATTCTTAGCCATTATTCAACGTTCTGTCAATATTGACCAACGAGTAAACAAGTAAGTTGAACTAGTCATCAGGAAACAATCCTTTTCAAGTGATTATGTTTGTAAAAATGATCAAGTAAATAAAATTACTTAATTCATTTTAGTAATAATTTGTGTATTGTTCTATAAATTAGGACAATAGATTTTTAATCATTCAATCTTATACCTATATAATATGTCATTATTAAACGGACTAATGGAAAGTTTCACCGATGAAGTGGTGGACAATATGAGCGGACAATTAGGAGCCAGTTCAAGTCAAACTAAATCTGCTCTTGGGAGTTTAATCCCTATTTTACTTAACTCAGTAAATAAGCAAGGGAACAATAGTTCATCTGGTTTAGGTTCTTTTGTAAGCCTACTCGATATGGATAAAGATGGAAGTGTATTAGACGATGTTGCAGGTTTCGTGATGGGCAATAAGAGCTCGAATGGCGGGTCTATCCTTGGAAGTCTGCTAGGAAACAACCAATCACAGATACAAAATTATGTCAGTGATGACAGTGGGCTAAATGCTCAAGCTACTGGAAAACTCATGGAAATGGCTGCTCCTGTAGTAATGAGTTACTTAGGCAGGCAAAACAAGCAATCAGGTGGTGGAATTGGTGGACTTCTTGGTGGTTTCCTTGGTGACATGAGTCAAAAAGCACCACAATCCTCAGGAGTTATAGATCAACTCTTAGATGACAATAAATCTTCTGTAGATAACGACATTGCCAAATTAGGTAGTTCTTTATTAGGAAGTTTATTTGGATAAGATCATTCAACATTAAAAGCCTATCTGGCTAATAGATTAGGTTCTGAATACAGTACTGTTTACTTGATTAACTCTAGATAGGTTTTTATATTTCGCCTTTTCACTCCAAAAGGATATACCATTGCCGTACCCTCTGGGCCGAAAAGGATATAAAATAATTGTTTTTCTAAGCTCAAAATTCATAAAAAATTGAAAACAAGAGCCCTTATTATTATCATAGTTTTCTTAGCATGGTCTGTTGGTTCCATACGTTGGTATCTTTGTAAGATCAAAGGTTTGTGTTTTGCTGAGGAAAAAGAGATTGTTGCAGCCAACATTCCAGAAAAGAAAGAAGCCAAGGGCAACCTAACTTTTTCCAATAGTGTTGCAACCCCAGAAATCAATGAATTTTCTATTCGTACATTTGATTCTCTTAAATCACTAACAATAGACACTTTAGTAATTACCGGATTCTATTTAAGTGGTGAGAAAGAAGAAATAGCTTTAAATAGAGCTAATAATGTCAAAAATCTACTATTAGAAAATGGATTTGATAATCACATCAAATTATCTTCATCTTTCAATAATACCCCTGCAAATGGGAAATTCAGTGCCATAAAGTTTCTTTCCATCACAAATAAAAAAGGATTAAGTAATGCTACTGGAGACTTTAAAGTTGAAAGAAAACAAGACAAATTGATTATTTATTTCCCTGTTGCTTCAGCAGATCCACACACGAATAAACAGCTCTCAAAAGAGTTAAAAACTTTTGCTGAGTCTATTGCAGACGGGAAAGAGCAAATTTCTATTACTGGTCACACAGATAATTCAGGAACGCATGAAATTAATTTAAAGTATGGAAAGTTAAGAGCTGATGCCATTAAAAACTTACTGGTTGAATACGGTGTGCCGAGCAAAAAATTGTTATCGTACTCAAAAGGTGAATCTGAACCAATTGCCGAAAACAGTACTAAAGCTGGAAAGAAGAAAAATAGAAGAGTAGAAATAAGAGTTTTAACAGATCAATAATATAATTATGTTTGAAAACCTAAACCCTACTGGTCGTGCTACTGCTTTTTTAGAAATCATTATTATGCTATTAGTAGCATTTATTCTAGGATTCATCCTTGCGTGGATTTTAAAAAGAAGCAAGACTGTAGTAGATAATAAAAACGCAGAAAATGACGAAAGTAGATTCAATGCCCTTAAACTTGAGAGCGAAAGAATTGAAAGAGAAAGAATTCTGCTTGATAGCAGCAATAAAAAGTTACAAAAAGACCTAGACATTTGTAAGCAATCTTTACAGGTCCCAGTAGAAACTGCTGGTATTGATGAAAGTGAATTTAACCACTTACAAAAAGAAAATGAACGGATTGAAAAAGAAAGAAGTTTATTATCTGATAACAACGTCAAGTTACAAGAGGAATTAACGGCTTGTAAAGAATCTTTAAAGACTCCCGAAATTAAGGTAGTTAGAAATGAGCCTCAGGTTAGTGAAGAAAGATCTGCCAGTGATGAAGAAAACGCTAAAAAATTAGGTTTCAAAACAGTTACTGCTGATAGAAAAGACGATTTGACTAAAATTAAAGGAGTAGGTCCTTTCATTGAAAAGAAGTTAAATGGTCTTGGCATCTACACTTTTGAACAAATTAGTGAATTCACTCCTGACACTGTAGAAAAGGTAACAGAAGCTATCGAATTTTTTCCTGGAAGAATCCAGAGAGACAATTGGGTAAACCAAGCAAACGACCTAAAATGAGATAATATTCATAAATAACATTATATTTAAGAATATTATCATTTAACATATTTAAAAAGTAAAATAATTTTAATTTATAATTCAAAACGATTAACAAAATGGCAAAAGTATCCGATATTGAGGGCATAGGCCCAGCCAATGAAGCAAAACTTAATAGTGCTGGTATCAAAAGTGTCGCCGGACTTTTAAAATCATGCTGCGATAAAAAAGGTAGAAAAGCAGCTGCGGCTGCAAGTGGGATAGATGAGAGTCAAATTTTAAAGTGGGCTAATATGGCCGATCTTTATAGAATTAAAGGTGTAGGAAGCGAGTATTCTGAGCTATTAGAAGCTGCTGGTGTAGATACAGTTAAAGAACTAAGAAATAGAAATGCAGAAAATCTTCATGCTAAAATGGCTGAAGTAAATGCTGCTAAAAAACTAGTAAGACAATTGCCTGCTTTATCAAGAGTGCAAGATTTTGTGGAACAAGCTAAAACCCTTGATCCAGTAATTACACACTAAAGTCTATTTACTTTAAGACAATAGAAAGAGATAACTCCTAGAGTTATCTCTTTCTATTTTTATAGCCTAGAAGAAAAATATGAGCCTCATTATAAAATCTGCATGGATTCTCATTAAAGATCATCAAATACTCAGTACGCGATCCAAAGGGAAAAAGGTTTTTTATATCCCAGGAGGCAAGCCCGAACAAGGGGAAAGTGATGAAGAGGCACTCATCAGGGAAATAAAAGAAGAACTAACAGTCAATCTTGTTACTGAAAGCATCCAGTTTATTGAAACCTTTGAAGCACAAGCACATGGACACTCAAAAGATACCATAGTACGGATGAACTGCTTTTATGCCCAATACGAAGGTACGCTAAGCCCTAATTCAGAAATAGCTGAAATTGCTTGGTTAAACTATCAAGACACCCAAAAAATCTCGTATGTAGACAAAATCATATTCGAATGGTTGCATCAACAAAATTTATTAAAATAACACATTCCATCATCTCTAAATAGAGTCTGTCTGTAAAGTCAAATTCTCGTCCACGATTGTGTCTCCACAAACTCAGCCAAAATGTATATTATAGACAGACCCTATATAAGAAAAATACTTTTTTTGGCATCATAGTTGTTTAGAAAACTTCCGAAACTAAACAATTAGCATATGAAAAAATTATTTTTTCTCCTGGTCTTCCTCCCCTCTTTTAATGTGGTTTTTTCGCAAATATCTGATTTTAGCCCAAACTTTAAAGCTTTGGCTTCTGAACATAGAGTTCTTGCTATTCTCCCTTTTGACATCAGAATAGAGCTTGCAGGTTTAGAGGCTGAAAATACTTCAGACGAGCAATTGAAAGAATTAGAAGTAACCCAAAGTATTGCCATACAAGAAAGCTTAACTGAATTTCTAATTCTAAGGAAGATTCAAAAAAGATTTAAGGTTTCTTTTCAACCTAACCATGAAACCAATCTAATATTCAAACAAAACAATATCACACCTGAAACCATAGCCCAATACAGCAGGAAACAATTGGCTGAAGTCCTAGGTGTAGATGGAATAATTTATGGCTCAATGGCCATCACAAAACTAAGTGCTACTCCAAGACTTACCTATTTTGATTTTGTTAGTGGATATTTTCCACCAAATGGTTTCAGTGATATGAATATTAAAGTTGCTGATGCAAATAGTGGGGAGGTCATATGGAGTTATGTGACCAATCAAAGTGCCCGAATTCGCTATTCTTCTGAAAAGCTAGTGAGTAATATGCTTAGAAGAGCAGCACGTAAATTTCCCTATAAACGCTTATGATACTAAAGTGATTTAGGTTTTGGTTTGGGTTTTTAAATAACTTATTCCTTAGTTCTAATTCATTTTCACAATACAAGTCACATAACCTAAAACCATATGTTTTTATTGGCTTACTAAACCTTAACTCCTTACTCTCAAATGAATAACCCTTCTGAGTAAGGTTTAGTAAGTCTTTTTTCTATTCATGCAATATTAATTTACCCCTCTTGGACTGAAAATTACGGTTGCAGCCCCATTGTTTAACTTTAGAGATCAATTCAATGTATTATACCAAATTACCTTTAAAACTTCGGGCATCTTCCTGTTTATTTCCCATTCTCATGCGTTAAAAAGCCTTTGAGTAGCGCTGCTATTCCTTCATTTTTTACCTTTGAGAATAAAAAATAAACTAAGAAATCTAACCCAACCTTTTAGAGTTAAATTAATCTAAAAAAATAGAAATAATTTTATTCGATCTTACAAAATTTATAGGTATCGAAGTCAATTCACCAAAAGATATTCTTTGGAATAACTTTCAAATTTCTTCATTAGCAACTGAGTGAATTTTCCTACTTCGCCATTTCCTACCGTTTCACCATCCACAGTCACGATAGGCATTATTTTCTTGAGTGTACTGGTGATGAAAACTTCAGTGGCATTTTTCAATTCATCAATAGTCACTATTCTTACTTCCACTGGTAAAAATTTCGGCGCAAATTTCAATACTTTACTTCTGGTAATACCTTGTAACATTTCATCCCTTGGTGTTACCAGCACATCATTAATAACCAAAAACACATTGCTTCTTGACAGCTCTAAAATATTTCCATCACGATGGTATAAAACATCCATCGCTTTTTGTTTTTTCATTTCAGGATAAAGCCAGACACTTGTAAAATAATTAGTAGTTTTAATTTCGGGAAGATCTCTCAGGTATTCATGCGTAATTAGCTTACTTCCATTCAAATAGGCTAAATCATCAGGGCATTTTGCTTGATTTTGAGTAATTACAAGATTTGGCTTTTCAATTTCGAAGCCCATTGGTGAAATTCCTCCTGTCAGCAAAAGCTTGATACCTCCCTCTGCCAATCCATTCACTTTGATCAATTGCTGAATCCTCTCATGCAAGATTTCCTTACTCCATCTAAGTGGCAATCTTGCTTTATCGGCTGACCTGATAAATCGGTCAAGGTGATCGTTCAAAAACAATGGTTTATGGTCTACGATCCTAAAAAAATCAAAGATTCCATATCCTCTTTGAACGACTAAATCATTTGGATCAATAGACACAGAACTGAGATCCATCATCTCATCATTATAAAAAGCCTTCATGTCAAACAATTTGATGATCAATTAAACTTTGTGCAGCTGAAATAATCGCCTCTTCATTACTTCTACAAGTCCAGTTTAAATCTTCTTTTGCTTTCTCACTGGAAACATACTGCGGGTTACCCAATTCGCTCAAAACTGCTTTTACAGTTGGATCAAACAAAGCTGAAATTCGCACCACCCAATTCGGCAAATTTCGAACAGATATCTTATTTTGATATGCTGGGAAGTTATCTTTAATAACTTTTGCTACATCCTTTATAAACATGGTCTCATTGGCACAGATATACCTCTTCCCAACAGCTTTGGGTTCCGTCATAGCTAGTAATTGCATTTTAGCTACATCCCTTACATCTACAATAGGCCAACCGATTTTAGGTGCACCTGGTAGTTCCCCACCCATTATTTTCCTAACCAACTCCAGTGAACTACCAAAGTCTTTTTCTAAAGCTGGCCCAAGAACAACTGAAGGGTTAACAGCTACTAGCTCCAACTTACTTCCCGTTTCTTCCAAATAAGACCAGGCTGCTTTTTCAGCAATAGTTTTACTCTTAGGGTAGGCGGTTAAATTTTTACCCGCTAAATTAGTCCAGTCTGCTTCAGTAAACGTTTTCTTATAATCTGAGTGCCCATAGCAAATAGCGGCTATTGAAGAAGTAATCACTACCCTTTTCACCCCCGTTTTATCGGCAGCTTTTAGTACTCTGATTGTACCTTCTTTTGCAGGTTTAATGATCTCATTTTCATCTTTTGGTAAATTAATTGGGACAGGTGAGGCAACATGCAATACATAAGTACATCCCTCCATTGCTTCTTCCCAACCTTCATCTTTCATCAAATCCGCAGATGCAAAACTTAAGTTATCGGCATACTTCGTATGATTTTGTATGAAGTTTCTAATTTGCTCCCCACGGCTTAAATCTCTGATGGTCCCTTTTACCTGATAACCATTTTCTAATAAACTGACGATACAATGAGATCCTATAAACCCAGAAGCACCTGTTACCAATACTGTCGTCCTACTCATAATTGACTTTATTTACCTGACGGTTAAGCATTCAATAAATTTCCTCTACAAATGAACCAACCCGACCCAAGGGTACGGGGTATCTATGGGCAATAATTTAATGATCGACTCAAGAGTCGGGGCGCCCGGCCAGGGGAATTAATATCCCTTAGGGATTAAAGATTATCACAACAAAATAGCTGCTCCTGTTCTTGTTTACATTTTGTGGAGCTATTTAACCCACAATTAATAATTGTTTAGCTAAGTTACCAGCTAAAAAAAGGAACATTAATCTATGCAATATCTATCGTGATCATGTCTATTAATAACCCCTTAATTGTTAAGCATCAATGACTAATTGGATCGGACAATGATCTGATCCTTCATACTCTTTATAGATATCTGCTTGGTCTACTTTTTCCATCAAAGTTTGACTCACTAAGAAATAATCTATTCTCCAGCCAACATTATTCGCACGGGCATTGGCCCTGAAACTAAAATATGAATATTTAATTTCTTCTGGGTGTAAAGTCCTGAAAGTGTCAACCAATCCATTACTTTTGAAGTCATTAAATCCATCAATTTCTCTCTGTGTATATCCTGCTGTCTTATTATAGTTTGATTTGGGCCTTGCCAAGTCTATCTCTGTGTTTGCCACATTAAAATCACCACAAACTATTACTGGTTTTGTCTCCTCCAGTGCCTTTAAATAAAGTAAAAAATCATCATCCCAAGTCTCTCTGTAATCAAGTCTCACTAGTTCATTTCCTGAGTTTGGCACATAAACATTCACTAAAATAAAGTTTTCATACTCCGCCGTGATCACTCTACCTTCTTGATCATGGTCTTCTACTCCCATGTCATAAATTACCTGTAAAGGTTCTTCCTTAGATAAAATTGCTGTTCCTGAATATCCTTTTCTCCTTTTGGAATCATTTATGTATACATGGTAACCTGACATCACACTCAATGCTTTTTCCGCATCTGGAATCTGTGCTTTTGTTTCTTGCAGGCATAGAATATCTGGAGCTAGTGCTTCCACATTAGCTTCAAAATCTTTTTTCATGATGGCCCTAATGCCATTCACATTCCATGATATAATATTTCTCTTTGTCATTTAACTTTTTTGTTTGCCTTAGGCTAGTAATCAATGGCTTATCTAATGGTCTTCTTAAAATTATTTTAGGGGATCTCTAAAAACCCCCTGTGGCTTTTTGACCCAATCTTTTGCCCTGATACTGCGTTATCAAAATACTCATTTAAATCCTCTAAACTCCGTTTTTGATGCCTTGTCTAAGAAAAAAAGCTCTTAGTCAAAATTTCAAATCGAGTTTTTAGAGGTCCCCTTTAGAGTCTTATGCTCTCCCCTAATTCTGGAATTACAACTTCTCCAAATCCATCATCTTGTAAGGCTTCCTTCAACACTTCTTGTCTATCTTCCTCACCGTGTACCAAAAAGATCCCTTTCATTTTATTCCTATCTTGATTTTTTAAGAAATCCAGGATCTCCGATTGGTCGGCATGAGCTGAAAAAGAATCCATTATCTCTACATCCGCTTTTAATTCTTTTACCTTTCCGAAAATCTTCACTGTATCAGGCTTATTTCTTATTCTAGCCCCTAGGGTATTAGGCGCACAAAAACCTACTACCAAAATAGTATTCTTGGCATCTTCTATGTTATTATTAATATGATGCTTAACCCTTCCTGCTTGCATCATTCCTGAAGCACTGATGATTATACATGGTTTATTGTAGTCGTTTAATGCCTTGGATTTATCAGCACTACGGATAAATTTCAAATCCTTAAATCCAAATGGGTTGGGGTCTATGGAAAGGTATTTCACTAAATCCATGTCATAACACTCTGGGTGCATCGTAAATATTTCAGTTGCATTAATTGCTAACGGGCTATCTACAAATACTTCAATGGATGGAAGCCTACCCGCAGTTTCCAGTTTATCTAACATATAGATAATTTCTTGAGTTCTTCCTACACTAAAAGCTGGAATTATTAACTTCCCTTTCTTCTGAACACAAGTTTTCTCAACCACCTTTAACAAGGCTTCTTCATCCTGCGGTTGCCCTTGGTGTTCTTTTCCACCATACGTTGATTCGCAAATCAAATAATCTAACTCAGGCATGGGTTGTGGGTCTCTTAAAATAGGACGATCTGGTCTTCCTATATCTCCAGAAAAACCAACATAAGTATCTTTTAATCCTGGTCTTGTTATTTTAAGTGTTACACTCGCGCTTCCCAAAATATGTCCTGCGTCTCTAAACTGAACGGAAACATCTTCATGCAACCTAAACCAGCGCTTGTAGGCAATTCCTACAAATTGTGTTAAGCTTTCCCTAGCATCCTCTACTGTATATAGGGGATCAGTGGGGCCCTGATAGTATTTTTTCCTCTTTAGGTATTTAGCATCTTGTTCTTGAATATTACCGCTATCCATTAACATGATAGCTGCCAAATCCCTTGTGGCACTTGTGCATACGATATCTCCCTTAAAACCATCCTTTACTAGCTTCGGAATTCTTCCTGCATGATCTATATGTGAATGTGACAGAATCATCAGGTCAATCTCTGATGGATCAAACATCCATTCTCTGTTAAAATTCTCTAGAAGATCATCTCTTCCTTGATACAGGCCACAATCCATCAATATTTTAAATCCATCATCAAGTTCTAACAAATGACAACTTCCTGTAACAGTACCAGCGGCTCCACAAAATTTTAATTTCATAAGGTATTCTTGTTGTAATAATTTCAGGGTATCAACCTATTTTTTTTATACTCTAAGGGATATTAATTACCCGACTCTTCCGTAGATCAATAAATAATTAGCCTTAGAAACCCCGTACCTTTGAGTCGGGATTGTTTCATTTGGAACAAGATAGTATTTATTAGACTTTAGACAAAGGAATTTTATGAATTGAGCACTTCTTTGTATTCGAAGAACCAGCTGGAACGTGAATCTTTTCTGACAAAGTTTAATCAAGAAATCATTTTACTAAAGGCACCTCTAAAAACCCCCTGTTGTTTTTTGAACTAATCTTTTTCCCTGATACTGCGTTATCAAAATACTCATTTAGATCCACTAAATTCCGTTTTTGATGCCTTGTCTCAGAAAAAAATCTCTTGGTCAAAATTTCAAATCGAGTTTTTAGAGGTTCCTTAAATAAAGTTATCTCGCTGTATCATTAATTCATTGACAATATTTAACCCGAATGATGCATTAGACTTTTAAGAGAAAATCATAAATGGCTGTTAGATAGCTGCTTAAATTCTGATTTGCAACGCAGACATAGTCTCCATTATGGTGAGTAGGAAATTAGGATTTAAGTGGCTAAATGACTGT
>CALGOB010000219.1 GCA_937958005.1 uncultured Cyclobacteriaceae bacterium | reverse complement strand
CCTAACACTGCAAACGATACAGCTGTCAACAAAGTAAAAATGAGTAAAAGTTTTTTCATCATTAAATATTAGATTGAATTAGTTGCTGCAAATTTAGAAGCTTCATTCCAACAATTAGTTTTGTAAACTTTAACTTTTTTAGTTTTCTATTAACTCTATGTTAAAAAAATACTCATTATTTAATTTAAAAGAATAACCAAGTGTTAATCTTTTCTCATTAGAAAATTTAAAAACTTTGATTACCCAATCCCAAAGACACTTTTATTCTCTCACTTGATAAGCAAAACTCATTAATATTTAGATAACACTGAGTTAACATTCCCGAATTTCTGCAATAGTTTCTTTGCTTCGTTCTCAGAAACATTTAAGGCCTCAACAATCATTTTAATTCCTCGAGCAATTAGCTTTTCATTAGTTAATTGCATATGAATCATTTGGTTACCTCTCACTTTACCTAATTTGATCATCAAACTAGTAGAAACCATATTGAGCACCATTTTCTGAGCTGTACCTGATTTCATTCTAGTGCTGCCAGTAACAAACTCAGGGCCAACCACTATTTCAATGGGAAACTTTGCCAGTTTGGCTAAGATAGAACCTGTATTACACACGATGCACCCTGTTTGAATATTATGTTTATTAGCTTCTCTAATCCCGCCTATGACATAAGGTGTACGACCTGATGCAGCTATGCCTAGCAAAAAATCCTTTTCATTCAAACCATAATTGCTCAGGTCATTCCAAGCTTGTCCTTCATCGTCTTCTGCAAACTCTACTGCTTTTCTAATCGCACGATCGCCTCCAGCCATTAAACCAATGACTTTATCATGAGGCATCCCATAAGTTGGAGGGATCTCAGAGGCATCTAAAATGCCTAAGCGACCACTGGTTCCTGCCCCAATATAAAACAGTCTTCCTCCATTTAACATCTTCTCATAGACTACGTCTACTAATTTTTCAATAGAAGAAATTTCCTTTTGAACAGCTAAAGCGACCAATTGATCTTCTGAATTGATCCCTTCTAGTAATTGCTGGGTAGAAAGCTCTTCCAAATTATCGTATTTGGAGCGTGATTCAGTTGTGTTTTCTTGACTCATAAGTCTCTTTTTTGATGGTATAATGACAAACCTGCAATAGGGTCTTCAACAATTGTTTTAATTGTCAACCCTAAATCATTTCCAACTTGTCGTAATATGTCAGTGTAGTAAAATGCTATAGAACCAGAAAAATTAATTGTGTAATGGTTCCAATCATCATATTGCATCACAATATTTTTTATAAAATCTTCAAACTCTTCGTAAATCAATTTAAAGAGGAAAGGATGTTTTCTATGATGAAATAAAAATCGTGTGAAATTGGCTAAATAGCTTGGCCCTTCCTGATCTGTATATACTTTTTTAAGAAAATCGTCTACGGTAATTTGGTATCTCTTTTCAAAAGCTTTATGCAAGTCAATTGGTAATCTCTTTCTAAAATATGCCTTTAAAAGTTTTTTGCCCAAAGCATTGCCACTTCCTTCATCACCGCTGATATATCCCAGAGACGGAAGGTTTTCTACTATTTCCCTACCATCATATAAGCAACTATTAGAACCAGTCCCCAGTATGCAGGCTATACCTGGCTGATCCCCCAATAAAGCACGAGCACTGGCTAGGAGATCATGCCCCAATTCAATCGTCTTTGGTCTCATCAATTGTTCTAACAGATTTGATACTAACTGAATATTTAAAGGTGATGATAAGCCTGCCCCATAAAAGAATAGTTTATCTAAACTGGAAGGTTCTAGTAATTTCAATAGATCATTAACAGAACTTGTAAGCTTTTCAATAGGATGCACATAGGCGTTGAAGCCTTCCGTGGTAGCTTGTTTAATTTCACCAGCTTGATTGATCATTCTCCATTTAATGGAAGTACCTCCAGCATCTGCTATTAATATCATATCAATTTCTTAATTCCCCAACAACTGTGAATTTATCAAACACTTTGATGCCGTGAGGAGCATCAGATAATTCATCTGTAAGGTCTTGGCCTGCCCAGTGCTCATAATGCTTTCCATTTTTCCATAGTTTTGACTGTGTCACCTCATATATCTTGTTTTCAAATGCAACCCAAATTTCATCCCTATCTTGACCATTACGCAATGCCAATTGGTTTTTACTAAAATACTCCATTTTAATCAACCTACCCTTATTCTTTCAATGTGACAACTGTTACACCACTTCCACCACGCTCAATGTGCTCATCCGCTACTTTCTCTATAAAATGATTTCCTTTTAGATGATTTTGCACTAATTCTCGTAAAACACCATGGCCTTTCCCATGAACAATCCTCAACTGGTTAAACCCTACCAAAATGGCTTGATCTAAAAATGAGTCTACCTCACTTAATGCTTCTTCCACTCTTTTACCCCTCAAATCCAAATTGGAAGAAAAATCAGCTACTTTCCTATTTAAATCTATCCCCTTAATTGATTTCTTAGGCTTAACAGAAGTCGTTTGCCCCCCTTGAATCTTTTGTAATTGATCTAGTTTGACAAGTGATTTTATCAACCCGAAACGAACTTCAACTTTCTTCCCCTTAATCTCCATCACCTCGCCATTTACTTCTTGACCTATTACTCTTACCACATCTCCTATTTTTAAAGCACTATTATCTTTCTTTTTGATCGGTTGCTCACTATCTCTTCTTAATTTCTTATTGAGCCTATTTTTATGCTGACCTAAAGATTCCCTTACCTTCTTTGTAGCTTCTTTTTCAGCATTCTGTTCCTTAATCTCCCTAATTGTGCTCTCTACTCTTTTATTGGCATCCTCTATGATACTTTTTGCTGCTATACGGGCATCTTTCAATAACCTTTTCCTATCTTTATCTAAAGATTCTTTTAATTCAGAATATTGTTTGATTTCCTTATCTAACCGTTCATTCTTACCTTGTACCTCTTCAAACTTGTCTTTAAATTCATTTTTCTCCCTTTCCAACGTATTAATCAACTCATCAAATCTAACATGAGAATGTCCCACCAATTTTTTGGCATGATCTAATATCTCCTTTTTAAGGCCAATTTTTCCAGCAATTTCTAAAGCAAATGAACTCCCCGGTTTTCCAATCTCCAACTCGTATAATGGCTCTAACCTCTCTACATCATATCGCATGGCACCATTTACTATTCCATTAGACTTTTCAGCTAATTTCTTAAGATTGGCATAATGTGTAGTGACTAACCCAAACCCTCTTTTATGATTCAAGGTCTTTAAAATAGATTCAGCTATTGCTCCACCAAACTGTGGTTCCGTACCCGTTCCAAATTCATCAATTAGAAATAAGGTTTTTCCATTCATCCCTTCGACAAAAGCCTTCATATTAGTTAAATGTGAGCTATAAGTACTCAGATCATTCTCTATAGACTGCTCATCCCCTATATCTAAATAGATCTTCTTGAAAATCCCAAATTCAGAACTTTCCTCTACAGGAGGCAACATACCACATTGAAACATATATTGAATAAGGCCTACAGTCTTCAAACAAACTGATTTCCCTCCTGCATTGGGGCCAGAAATCAATAAAATTCGCTCTTCCTCATTCAGTGTAATATTGAGAGGGATTACTCTTTTTTTAATTTTATGGTAAGACAAATACAACAATGGATGCCTAGCATTTTGCCATGACAGCTTAGGTTTGTCTAAAATCTTGGGCATCTTTGCTTCCAGCTGTAAGGCAATTTTAGCTTTAGCCCTGATGAAATCTATCATACCTAAAAACTGATAGGCTTTTTTGAGGTCACTGATATAGGGTCTTACTTCATCTGTTAATTTGGTGAGTATTTTAACTACTTCCCTATTTTCACGATAAGACAATTCCCTGATGCCATTGTTGATTTCCAACACTTCTGCGGGTTCCATAAAAACAGTTTGTCCTGTTGCTGATTCATCATGGATAAACCCTTTGATTCTCCTTTTATATTCAGCTGATATAGGAATCACTAATCGTCCTCCCCTCACTGTAATACCAGCATCATCACCTGCAAAACCATCTTTTCTAGCTTGCTTCAATATAGATTCAATAGATTTTCTTGCTTGGCTTTGATGACTTATAATTTCTTTTCTGATTTTATTAAGTTCTGGTGAGGCACTATCCCTTACCTTACCCCTTTCGTCGATTACGGCTTCAATCGCTACACTGAGTTGAGGATCTAAAGAAACACCTGCACTAGCAGCGCTCAATTGTGGATAGTCTAATTCATATTTTTTAAAAAAAGCAAGGCACTTGAATAAGGTTACCAAACTAGCTTTTAGCTCATAAAACTCATCTTCTGACAAAAAGATATTTTCAACAGCTGCCTTTTTCAACAGATCACTGACATCTAAGTAATTAGATTCTGGAAACGGAATATCATTTTCAAGAATCCTTAGGAATTCATGTGTTTGACCTAAGAGTTTTGTCAATAAGTTGATATCCTCAATAGGCACCAACCTGTCTACATGGCGTTGCCCAAGAGGCCCTAGACAAGTCTCTAACAATAAGGAGCGCAAAGTATCGAACCCAATTTTACGTTCTATTTCTTTTGGATAATTGATCACAGACCTTGTGTTTGTTTTTTATTTAAAGAATCGCCTACCATTTCATAAATCTGATGAAATTCTTTTAAATGATTTTTGTAGTACTCAAAACTCTGTTGGTAAACTGTTGTATCAATTTTACGCTCATTTACCAATAAATCATACTCATAAGCCTTATAAACGGCTATACTCGTATCTCCTGAGAGATTCAAGGCATTCACTTTTGCCTCTAGCAAATGAATATCAGCTAAGATCCCTGCCATTTGGTCTTTTGGTAATAAATTAGGTGGTTTAGCTTCTTTTTGACCGCAAGAAAACAAAAAAGCAGCTACCATTAATAAAAAAATATTTTTCACAATTGAATAGTTATATATCTATCAACTAATTTTGAATGTCAAAATTACTTCTAAATGAACGAATTCCTCAAGAAAGTACGTAAATATGAAATAAGAATCCGAAAAGCAATCACCTCTCAGATGCAAGGAGACTTTCATTCTATCTTCAAAGGTTCAGGTCTTGAGTTCGATGACGTCAGGATGTATCAATATGGCGATGATGTCAGAACAATAGACTGGAATGTTTCCGCTAAAGGCCATGGAACATTCGTAAAAACTTTCAAAGAAGAGAAAGAGCAATCTATTTTCTTTTTATTGGACATCAGCGCTTCACAAGAAATTGGTCAGCATAAAAAGCAGAAAATAGACATTGCAAAAGAAATCACTTCAGTACTAACACTGGCCGCCATTAAAGAAAATAGCCAGGTTGGGCTTATGTGTTTTTCTGATAGACAAGAAAAATACATAAAACCTGGTAAAGGGATTAAACATTCCTATCACATCATCTCGGCAATTGAAGATTTTCAAAGAGTGTCAAAAAAGACCAATATAAATCTTGCGTTGACAGAGGCTTTGAATATGATCAAAAAGAAAAGTATTATTGTGATCGTTTCTGATTTTTTAGATGAAGGATATGATCAAAAATTAAAAGCTATGGCCCGTACTCATGATTTAATTGTACTCCATCTTACTGACAAAAGTGAATTTAAATTACCTAAACTTGGTATATTGCCGATGTATGAAAAAGAGTCTGGGAAAACCATTTGGGTAAATACCTCTTCAACAGGTAATTTTAAAAGTAAAATGGCTAAAAAGATTGAGCTCAACAAAGAACAGTTGCAAAAGATCTCAGCTAGAAATCAAATCAACTATTTGGAAATTGACACGCATGAAGATTACGTTCCTAAACTCATAAAGTTATTCACTGTAAGAAATAAAACCCACAAAAGCATCCGTTAGCATATGTACAAGTATCTAAGGCTTATTGTATTAAGCTTACTCTTATTCTCAAATAGCGCTTATAGCCAAGAAATAGTAGTAGACGGTGGTTTCATACAGGATGACATGAAGCTTGGCTCGCCTATCCAATATTATTTAAAAGCTACTTACCCAAAAGAGCTAGAAGTTCTCTTTCCTGATAAAAACCATGTGTTTGATCCTTTTGAAATAGAGAAGAAAGATTTTTTTCCTTCACTGTATGATTCAATCATGGTAAGAGATAGTGCTATATATACCTTAACCTCTTTTGAAATAGATAAATATCAAAAATTAGCCCTTCCAATCTATTTAATCAGCAAAGGCGATAGCAGCCAAATATTACCTCCGTTGGATTCCATTATGTTTATTGAGTTAGTTGCACAAGTAAGTGACACCACCTCACTAAAAACCAATTTGGATTTTTTAGGTGTACCTTTAGCACTTAATACAACATATTTATACATAGCAATAGGTATAGGTGCTAGTTTAGTTATTGTATCCATATTGATATTTGGCCTTAAAATCTCGGCCTCCTTAAAAATCAGAAAAATTAAAAAGAACTTCTTGTCCTTTATAAACGAATATGATTTATTAGTAAATAATGCCAATAACCAACAAGATCGATTAGCTCTTGAAAAGGCTTTAATTCATTGGAAAAAGTATTTAGAAAAATTAGATAAAAGACCCTATACTAAACTAACTACTAAACAAGTAATTGCTATTAAAGGAGATACAGCTTTGGAAAACGCACTTCAATCAATAGATCAAATCATCTATGGAAAATCATGGTCAAATGATACCATGACCCAACTAGATGTAATAAGGGATTTTGCTAGAATTTATCAAGAGAGAAAAATAGCTGCAATTAAAAATGGATAAAAACCAAGAAAGTATATCAGACTGGTTTTCACTCAAGTGGTTTTATTGGTCAAGACTAACCAGTTATGACTGGCAGGAGGAAATATGGTTATGGTGCATTCCTACAATTCTAATTATATTTCTCATACGTTCGTTAATAGCTAGGATGAGCAACAGGAAATTAGGCATTGCACTTTTCCCTAGAGATTTCTCACAAGATTGGACTACTTATTTAAGGTTTATCCCTCCCCTTTTTATTGGGTTAGCCCTCATCTTTCTATTTGTGGCATTGGCAAGACCACAAAAATCAGATGAAAAGGTAGAACAATGGACAGAAGGAATTGATATCATGATTACCATGGATATTTCAGAGTCAATGAAAATTGAAGATTTTAGACCCAATAGACTGGAAGCAGCTAAAAATGTAGCCCGTGATTTTATCAATGGAAGATTTCAGGATAGAATAGGCCTAGTGGTGTTTTCAGGGGAAGCTTATTCTAGGTGTCCTTTAACTACAGACTATGATCTGTTAAGATCCTATATTAATGAAATTGATTTTGACTTAATTCAAAAAGGAGGAACTGCGATTGGGAGTGCTTTAGCTGTATCTACTAATAGAATGAGAGAATCCGAAAGCAAATCTAAAGTAATGATCTTGCTCAGTGACGGTGATAACAATGCAGGTAACATAGACCCTGTAACTGCAGCTAAATTGGCACAAGCTTATGACATCAAAATTTACACCATTGCCATTGGTAAAGAAGGAAGAGTCCCATTTGGTCAAGATTTTTTTGGAAGGACCCGCTATATTGATAATTCTTTAGATGAAACTACTTTAAGAGAAATTGCCAAACTAGGAAATGGCAACTTCTATCGAGTAGACAATAATGAAGCTTTGAGTCAAGTATTCAGTGAAATTGATCAACTGGAAAAGGCAGAAATAAAAGAATCCCGATATAAAGATGTAACAGATTTTTATTATCCTTATTTGATGTGGAGTATGGTTTCCATGCTGATATGGTTATTGTTTAAATCTACCTTTTTAACAAATGCCATTAAGGATTAAACAATAAAGGAGGAATAAATAGGTTAAAAAAACGATGAGGTATCTAGCAATCATATTATTTATTCTGCTATTCTCTCAGGTAGAAGCGCAGACCATAGGGGATTTCAGGCCTATAGCAGCACTTACCTACGGCTTTAAAGTAGAAGGTATAGGAATCAACATAGGTGCGGAATATTTAGCCTTAGATAATTTCGGAATTGCTGGCACCTACGAGCATTTTTTTACGGATAACACTGTAACTTTTAATTCTTATCATGTAGACGGGAGGTATTATTTTAGAGGGGGTCAATTACAATATTATGGTTTGATAGGGTATGTAAGAAACAATGTTCAGTTTAGAAATAGGGAAAAAACATCAAAAGGTGGGGTTAATCTTGGAATAGGAACTGTGTACAGATTGAGTTTTTCTGATAGAATAGCCTTATTTGGTCAATTAAGGTACAGTACACCCAACCAGTCACAGTTTGCAGCTTTTGGTGGCATCACTTATTTGTTGAATTTAAAATAGTGCTTTTAAAAAGACGGGAGATATCTGGTTTTAGATGAAAGACACTAGACTTTTGTACATTTATAAGTGCGAGTTTGTAGCTCGTGCTTATACCCTCAGCTGGCGCAAGCTTGTAGCTTGTGCCTATGCGTATAGAAAGATGAGAAAGATCTATCTAAAAGGACTAGATTTTTCTGTTTAGTCTTAAAACTGATACTAAATAAGTAGATAACATATACTAGTAGTTTACTATCCCGCTGTGACACCAGTGCTAGGACAAGCTTATAGCTGTGCTTATACACATAGAAAATTTGAAAGCCTATCTAGAAATATTAGTTTTAGCAATTGATTTTATTAACGGATAAGGTACGAGCTACGAGCTCGCAGCGACAAAATGTTTAAACACGGAAGTAACTTCCGCGCAAGATACGCTAGATATGCATCCATTAGTGATTAACATTAAAACCCCATTGCTAATGATAAAATCATCACTGTATGCCGTAATTTTCCCCATCAATAAGACTTTATTCTCAATAAATTTCGACGAAAACCGCTTATTTATAGACAGGTAAAGACTATCATTTTTGTTCTAAATACCATTTTTATTATTTTTGCTGTACTTACTTCTTAAACACACTATACTGGGCAATGGATTCAACCACCAAAATCAAAATGTACTGGTCTGTAATTTTATTATTATTCTGTATTGTTAATTCAACAATCGCAACTGAGAATAAAAATTCAAAACCAAAAATAGATAAGCGTAAATCATTAAATTATAAGGTTAAAACATCGAGAAAATTTAGCGCAATAGATGATTTCAATTTTGATTCCTACGAAGAGGTAGCAGTAGCCTATTATGAAGATAAATATTTTGCTGATCCTACCAGTGAAGAATTAAAAATCCGTGAATCAATTTCTGCAACCTTCGACAAGGTAGTTAGTGAAAATAGATTCATCGATTTTCTAAGCCCTGGTGCCCTAATTGATCTTCCTGTGGGCATTAGTAAAGACATAGGTGTATTGACCTATACGATATTAATAGATAGTGTGGTAATAACCCCTACTGAATCATTCTTGTTCACTTCCATGAAATTTGAAACCCCGCAAGGAAAGTCACTTTATTTCACTGGGAGAGACATTCAATTCAGTAACACAGGTGGATTGACTGGAGACGGAAAACTAGCACTCGTTGGGGATCACCCAATCAATTTGGTTGGTGACAAAACACAACTAGTAATCAAGGGGTCAGATCAAAAAACCTTTGTTGAATTTGATTGCAATGGCTTCAAACAGTTTTCATTAGATGCTAGTTTGCTATTTTCAAGGGATTTATTAGTTCCGGAAGATGAAAATGGCAATCGAGTAGAAGACGAAAATGTTGCTGTTAATTTCACTACTACAGTGGTTAGTTGGGAAGATATTTTAGTTGAAGCAAATGTCCCAAAATTTCAAGTGAAGAGTTTAGAAGATGTTTCTTTTGAAATTAAGGAAGCAGTTTTTGATTTTAGTGATACCAGAAACCCTGGATCAATCACTTTTCCACAAGGCTACTCTGAAATATCTCCGTTATTGTCCCAAGGTACAGAAACACTTTGGCGTGGTATATACATTAGAGAATTATCCGTAGAGTTACCGCCACAATTTGTGAAAGAAATTGATAAAGATGGAGCAGAAACAGGTAAAAATAAAAATGTAGGAAGAGTTGGTTTTACTGGATACAATTTCATTTTAGATAATGCAGGATTTTCTGGAAAAATAGAAGCAAGTAACCTGATCCCGATTGAAAAAGGTAAAATTGGAAATTGGAACTTTTCTTTAGAGGCCATCTATGTGAATTTAGTAGCCAATGAACTTACTGATGCGGGTTTTAATGGAAAGATTAACGTTCCTATAAATTCCAATAAAGAAAATAATCAAAGTACAACCACAAATAACCAGCAAAACAATAAAGAAGGGAGTCAATTTACCTATACAGCCTCTATAAAACCAGGCAATGAATACCTATTTAATGTTTCAAATGCAGATACACTTAATTTTGACCTATGGAAGGCTAAAGTCACACTAAACCCAACCTCTTACATTGAAATAAAACTAGTCAACAAGCAATTTAGGCCAAAAGCCCATTTAGATGGCATGATGAGTATCAGCATGCCACTCAAAAAACCAGAAAGTAATGAAAATACTTCTGGAGATGATTCAAAACAGCTAAAGGCAGCTAATATCACCTTTCAAGACCTTGAAATCCAAGCAATCAAACCCTATGTAAAGCTTGGTAGTTTCTCTTTAGGCAGCCCAAAGAAAAAACCTAAAATGGGAGGTTTCTCCTTGGAAATCAAAAACATTAGTGGTACTACCGTAGGAGAGGAGCTTAGACTAGGAATGGATATTAGATTAGGGCTTACTAAAAAAGGCGGAGGAAGTTTCGGTGCTGATGGAAGAGTGGTCATTGTATCAAAAAGCCAAGAAGTTGATGGTGATCTTAAGTATAAGTTTAGGAAGTTAGAAATTGAAAGGTTTGGGATTGATATAGACAAAGGTGTATTTTCATTTAAAGGTCAACTAAATTTTTATAAAGAAGATCCTGTCTATGGTAATGGAATCAGTGGTAATGTGAAGGCAAAGTTTAAGCCGGGTTTAGAAATAGAGGCTAGTGCCATTTTCGGAACCAAAGATGACAAAAGGTATTGGTATGTAGATGCGTTGGCTAGATTTAATTCTGGCATCACCTTATTCCCAGGAATAGCGGCCTATAGCTTTGGAGGAGGTGCCTATTACCACATGGCACTTGACACCAAAAAAGTTGGTTCTGAATTAGGACAAACAGCCTCTGGTGTTACTTATGTACCAGATTTAAATACTGGCTTTGGGTTCAAGGCTGTAATGGGTTTTGGTGTACAACCGGGAAAATCATCATTCAATGCAGAGATAACTTATGAGATGGCTTTTAACACAGGGGGTGGCGTTAAATACATCAACCTAAGTGGAAATGGTAAATTCATGTCTCCCCCAGGCTTTGAAAACATAGAGAAATTACAAGGGAAAATTGATAAAATGGCAGCCACAGTTAATAAATATGGTACAGGGTCAGACTTAAATAAAATTCCTGGGGCACAAAAAGAAATCCACGGAGATTTTCTCAATGGAGGTGATGGTAGTGAAGGTTCCATATCTGCGCAGGTAAACATCAATTATAATTTCGAGGAACGTACCTTACATGGCACTTTTGATGCTTATGTAAATGTAGCGGGAGGATTATTGAAAGGAGTTGGCCCAAATGGTAAGGCAGGAAACATCACCATGCACTTCGCTCCGGGAGAATGGTATATTTATGTAGGAAGACCAGAACCTGAAAACAGGTTTGGGTTAACCGTTTTGGGTATAGCTACATTTGATGCATATTTTGTAATGGGCTCTGTTATTCCAGACTTCCCCCCTCCCCCCCCTGAAGTTGCTGAGATATTAGGAGTCAATCAAGAAGATTTAAACTTCATGAGTGACCTCAATGCTCTCGAAGACGGGGCAGGCATTGGTTTTGGAGCAAGTTTTAGAGTAGATACTGGAGACATCACTTTCCTTGTTTTTTATGCTAGATTAAGGGCTGGTTTAGGTTTTGATGTAATGCTCAAGAATTATGGTGATGCAGAATGTAAAGGAAGAGGAGGCTTAGGAATCAATGGTTGGTATGCTAGCGCTCAGGCTTATGGGTATTTTGAAGGGTCTATTGGTATTAAGTTTAAACTATTCTTTAAACGAGTAAAAATTCCGATATTAGAAGTAGGTGCTGCAATTCTAGCTCAGGCAAAACTTCCTAATCCAGTTTGGATAAGAGGAATTGTAGGTGGAAGGTTTAGCGTACTGGGAGGATTGGTAAAAGGAAATTGCAAATTTGAAGTGACTATTGGTGAGGAATGTGAATTGATCCAAAAGGGTTCTGTTTTAGAATCTATAGATGTATTAGCAGAAATAACACCTCAAGAGAACAGTAAGGATGTTAGTGTTTTTGTAGTACCCCAAGCCGTCTTCAATTTTGAGATGGATAAAGAATATTCTACTGTTGGTTACAATGATGAAATTGTTAAGTTCAAAATACAAATGGATAAATTTGTTGCTAAAGTGAACGGTAAAGTATTAAATGCTGATATACAATGGAATGACGAACACAATGTGGCCGCACTTAAACCATTTGATGTTTTGCCGCCTCTCACAGAAATATCTTTAAGTGTCACCACTTCATTTGTTGAATTTAAAAATGGAAACTGGGTTGTAGCTACCTCAGAAGGAGAACAACTAAAGTTAACAAATACCATAAAAATAACTTCTGGAATTGCGCCAGACCATATTCCACCTGAAAATATAGCTTATGCATACCCAGTAATAAGGCAAGTTAATTATTACAAAAACGAAACGAATAATGGTTATATTACTCTAAAACAAGGTCAACCTTATCTTTTTGAACCAAGTAATGAATGGGATCAAGTTTTAAGAATAAGTAGTGTAACAAATACCATCTCACAAAGCAGAATCACTTACAACAATCAGAGTAGGGAGGTAAGATATAACATACCAAATGGAAAACTTCAAAATAATAAGATTCACAAAATAGGAATTGTGAACGTCCCTAAAGGATCACTCGGTGATATTGATGCAAATGTTGATTCGGTTAATACGAAAGTCAATCTAGTAGGCTCAGGCAATGAATTAAATATCAAAACTCAAGATGCTGTAGGAAGCTTAAAAGAAGTAAAAGAAAAGTTTCTTCATGAAAGTTTTTTCAGAACGAGTCAATATAATTCATTCAATGAAAAAGTAGCAAGTACAAATCTCTCCATACCTGGATTTAGAGACCCTTTATCCCCTGGGATACATCGAATTGGATCTAATTTTGGTGGTAACGAGCCATATGCCCAAGAAGAGATTACTAATATTAACAATAATGAGCCATTAATTCAAATTGTAGCAGACTTAAACAATGTCTCATGGTATCAGAACGAGGTTTATCCATTGGTATATCAAGGATATCCTATTAATTCTGATTTAACTATTAGCCCTTCCAATAGAGATGTTAACTTTCTAGGGGTTGTCCCAACAAAAGCTGTTGTATTTTATCAAGTACCTTTCAGGATTACTTTGACAGATGAAGAAATTTCAAATCAAGCAGTAAGCTTCCCTTCAACTGTTGGTAGGGTTGATTATTATCTACCGTATTACATGTATAATGATTACCTTGATTTACATGTAAAAGCTGCTGATTATGTATTTAGAACTGGAATTACATCGAATAATAGAATTAATAAGTTAATAACGTCACAGTTTCCAGTTATTAAAAGAGGTGATTACTGGGTAAACATTAAGTACAAACTTCCAGGAAAGAATATTTATACTTCTACTTATCGTCATAAAATAGTAAACCCGATTAATAGATGAAAACTAAAAAAACCTTCATATTAATCTTTTTAATTGCAACCTGCTTTTCAGTTCAAGCTAGGCAAGAAAATCATGGAATTAAATTACTCGGAAAAGTGACTCAAAATTCCATATTACTTAGATGGGCACCAAACTCCCCTACTTCTTGGGAATTGGCCAATAAATATGGATATACTATCGAAAGAGTTAAGCTGACGGAAAACAATCAGGTTTTGAATAACCCTATAAAGGAAATCATCTCAGATATCATCATTAAACCAGCACCACTTGATGCTTGGGAAGAACCCTCAGGTAGAGACGATAATATTGCTATAGCAGCTCAAGCTATATATGGTGAAACATTTGAGTTAACAGAAAGCTTTAAAAGTGATATCACGCAAGTAGTTAATAAATCTCGAGAACTAGAATATCGTTTTTCATTTGCTGCATTTGCCGCAGATCAATCCATAGAAGCAGCACAACTTTCAGGCCTATATTTTGAGGATGAGCTTATTGCACCTAATACAAAATATTTATATCGTATTTACGCTAATATTCCTCCGCATATTATCGCTATCGATACAGGTAGCGTATTTTTAGGTCTAGATGATTTCAAAGAAATGCCTCAAATAAAGGATGTTAATGCAGAGTTTGATGATGGTTTGGCAATTATTACTTGGGATGGATCATTATATAATAATCTCTATAATAGTTTTATTGTAGAACGTTCAGATGATGGGGGAAAGAAATTTGAATCAATTAGTAAAAAACCAATTTTAAATACTTTCAAAGGAGATAAACCAAATACATCAACTGTTTTCAAGTTAGATTCATTACCAAGTAACCACATCAAATATGTTTATAGAGTAAAAGGAATAGATTCATTTGGTGAAAAAGGGCCTCCATCTGATACAATCTCTGGATCAGGCAAACCTCTTTTTGCTTACAACACTTCATTCGATAGCCATGAAATTGTGGATAATGAAAAAGTAATCATAAAATGGCGTTTTCCTGAATCAGGCCAATCTCTATTAAATTCTTTTGACATACTCCGATTTAACGCAAAAAGTAAGACCTATTCCATAATTGAAGAAGGTATTCCACCTACAGCTAGGTCTTATACCGACACTAAACCTAGAGCTACTAATTACTATGTCATATCCTCAAATGACCAGTTTGGAAGGCAAAATAGGTCTTATCCATACTTAGTTCAACTTGAAGATAGCATACCTCCTAGCCCACCAGTAGGCCTGATAGGATCAATTGATACTTTAGGCTTGGTTTCATTAAGTTGGCAGCAAAATAAGGAACCTGATTTGTATGGATATAAACTTTATAGATCCAATTTTGAAAATAATAACTTTATTGAAATACCCGGTCCTATTATTGAAAATAATCAATACATAGATACCATAAAAATTGATAACCTCACGGAAAAAGTATATTACAAAGCAATCGCTTATGACAATCGATTTAATCCTTCTATTGAATCTACTTCATTAATGTTAAAAAAACCTGATATCAGTCCTCCGAACCCACCAGTATTTAAAGAGATAAAAGCCGATTCTACTGGCATTGCACTCACTTGGGAACTGAGTAGATCTGAAGATGTCGTCCAACATCTCCTCTATAGAAGGTCTGATAAAGAGCCAAATTGGACACTTATCAAGACTATTCATCAAGACAATAAAATTTTCTTTTTACTT
>CALGOB010000218.1 GCA_937958005.1 uncultured Cyclobacteriaceae bacterium | reverse complement strand
CTTTTTGACCATTGGTCGTTAGTGCGCCCAACAATAGGTAAGAGGAAATATACCTAACTCTGGAAGCGCTGGATGAAGCGAGAGTTTCACGTCCAGTGCTGTGAGAGGTTTGGGGTGAAATTCCCCTTACCTACTCGACTTCTTGATCATATTTAGTAGACATAATCACGGTTGGTTTTGTATAGATAAGACTCCTTCTAAATTTCACTTTTCTGGGCCTATCAAAGTAATTATGAATTCATAATTACTAATTATTTGTTGATAAACTCTAGTTTTTTAAAATAATTATCTATCTGGTCAGATGCTCTGAATTATTCGAGACTAAGTAACTATCTAGCAGTTATTGATGGCTTTATCTTAAAAACCTAATGCGGGGTAATAGTCTGATTGAATTCGTTGTTTTCTGATGATTCTGACAAAAGAATTATGACTGTTCAGAAGGGAAGTTTGATATTTCTTCTATTCATGAACATAGAAAAAGCCGACGTTTAGTTGTTGATATCTAACTTGAAGATGGATCATTGAGTACCTTATGAAATCTTGTAGGTAGATCTGAAGTGATTATGATTTCGTTTTTAGAAATAGGGTGCTTCAAAGCAAGTTTACTAGCGTGTAACATTAAACCTTCTATATTGAAATAAGCTTGGAAAGCCCTATTTGACTTTAAGTTTCCATAATTTGTGTCACCTATCAAGTAATTTCTTTCTTTAGCAAAATGTCTCCTGATTTGATGCATTCTTCCAGTAATAGGATATGCTTTTACAAGTGAATATCGAGTGGTTGAAAAACGTTCATTTTGTATGGGGAATTCTAGGTGTTTTAGTAATTCAAAATGAGTAATGGCAGTTTGTTCATTCCCATTTTCCTTTTTTAAAGGATGAGACAATATTCCTTTGCTTTTCAAATGTCCTCTTACGATACAATGGTATCTTTTTTTAAGAGTATGGCCATCAAATTGCATTCGTAGGTTTGCTGCAATCTCAGAAGATAATGCAAAAACTAATATACCAGAAGTAGGCCTGTCAATTCTATGAACTGGAAATACTTTTTTTCCTAATTGATCCCGTAGAGTTTGTAAAGCAAATCCTTCAGCAACATCTGCAGCGAGATTAGTTCTGTGTACCAGCATTCCAGCAGGTTTATTGACAGCAGCTAAAAAATCATCCTGGTATAATATTTCCATTATTCAAAGTTACCTTGTTTGAGCGATGTTGGATTTAAGAAATATTCTTTTTTTTAGATTAAAGTAATTAGCAATTAATATCAACTTATGTTTATTGGGGTGTATAAGCTACTTTAGTAAATTTGATTTTGACAAAGTGCTTACCTGGGACAAAAAACGCAAGCATAGCATAGATATGGTGAGTATTTTTAACACATCGCAGATATTAAATTTGCTAATAGATATACGCTCTTATAAATCTAAATTGGTATAATGCCATGTGGAATTGCTGCTAGGATTATTTATTAAATCATTAATGACTAATTTTGAAGGGGTTTTGATGGTATTGCTTAATCATAAATAATGATAGTTAGGCATCAAAAATATATTGAAATAGAATAATTAATACAATAGATACATGGATAAGATAGATCCTTTAAATCAAGTAAGTGAATTTCACAAAACTTTTGGACACCCTATAGTAGCAAAACCTGCTATCCCTGCTAAGGAAAGATGTGAATTAAGAGTTTCTTTAATTGCAGAAGAGCTTAAAGAATTAGAAGAGGCTATAGCTGCCAATGACTTGGTTGAAGTAGCAGATGCACTTTGCGACATTCAATATGTCCTCTCAGGAGCTGTTCTAGAGTTTGGCTTAGGAGAAAAATTTCTTGAGTTGTTTAATGAGGTTCAGCGATCAAACATGAGTAAAGCCTGTAATTCAGAAGCTGAAGCTGAAGCTACAGTAGCTCATTATAAAAAAAATAAAGATACAGAAGGGTATTTTGTGAAAAAAGGGGATAAGTACATGGTCTATAGAAATGGAGATGACAAAACACTTAAGTCTATTAATTATAGTCCTGCTGATTTAAAATCCATAGTAGAAAAATAGAATGGTGATAGCTTGCCAATGAAAGCCCCTCAAAGGAGTTATTCACTGAATCAATATGATGAAAAGTAAATAACTGTCTTCCTTGGAGGGGCTACTTAAAAATTAACTTAATAAGCTTAATCTACAGCTACTAAGAAAACACGTACATCGTCAAAATCATGGTCATCTTCATCCATTATCACAAGGATATCATCCATCATGTACCACCTATTGTCGCGGTCTGTATGAAAATTATCAGAATCTTCTATAATTAATGCCCCTTTTGAGATTCTCCAAGAAGAATAATCTATATCTTCTTCTCCTAAAACATAGGTCACTACTTTTAAACGGTTATCATCCTGGAATTCGAAATAGATATCAATTTCGTCAAGTATGTTGTCTACTAATCCAGAAACAGATTTGATAACAATTCTTTCAAAGAAACTGTCACTTTTGTCTAGTTCTTTATCAATTTCATCCCCAATGTCAATTGTTAGTTTCCATTGTTTTCCGACAATGTCACTGTATTTTACTTTTTCTTGTGCCTGAGTTGTGAGAGTAAATGTTACAATCATCAAAGTTAAAGTGAGTAGCTTTTTCATATTGAGTTTTTTAGTATTTTGTTATACAAGGTACTATTTATTATAGTAATAACTCCCATATGAAGAGAAAGTTACAAATACGGAAAAAAAAGTTATATTAAAACAATATTTATAATAGTTTTATGCACTTAAGGGAATCTGTTTAGAATTTAGCGTTAAATTTGTAAGGTAAAAGTAGAATAAGAAGAATGTTTGATAATTTAAGTGTAAAATTAGATAGGGCTTTTAAGACCCTCAAAGGTCAGGGTAAAATCACTGAAATAAATGTTGCAGCTACTGTTAAGGAAATCAGGAGAGCATTAATTGATGCTGATGTTAATTATAAAGTAGCCAAGGATGTAACTGATAAAATCAAACAAGAAGCTTTAGGAAAGGATGTGTTGATCTCAGTTTCACCGGGTCAATTATTGACTAAGATTGTTTCTGATGAACTAACAGCACTGATGGGGAATACCCAAGAGGAAATAAACCTCAAAGGGGATCCTAACATTATTTTAATTAGTGGATTACAAGGTTCGGGTAAAACTACCTTTACAGGTAAACTGGGAGCCTTACTTAAGAAACAAGGTAGAACGGTTCTTTTGGCTGCCTGCGATATTTACAGGCCTGCTGCTATTGACCAGTTGAAGGTATTAGGAGAGCAAATAGGAGTAGAAGTATTTGCTGAACCAGAAAATAAGAATGCACTTGATATAGCCTCTAAAGCGATCAAGTATGCAAAAGAGAATGGGAAGAAAACAGTCATCGTAGATACAGCTGGTCGTTTAGCTGTAGATGAAGAGATGATGCAGGAGATAGAAGAACTGAAATCTAAACTCAACCCAAGTGAGACTTTGTTTGTGGTTGATTCTATGACTGGGCAAGATGCAGTAAATACTGCTAAGGCTTTCAACGATCGTTTGAATTTTGATGGAGTTGTATTAACCAAATTGGATGGTGATACAAGAGGAGGGGCGGCACTTTCCATTAGAACTGTAGTTGAAAAGCCTATCAAGTATATCAGTACTGGAGAGAAAATGGATGCCATAGATGTTTTCCATCCTGATAGGATGGCTAATAGGATCTTGGGTATGGGAGATGTACTTACCTTAGTTGAAAAAGCACAACAAAATTTTGACCAAGAGGAAGCACAGCGATTAAATAAAAAAATTCGTAAAAATCAATTTGGCTTTGATGATTTCCTTTCCCAAATGGAGCAAATTAAGAAGATGGGTAATCTAAAAGACCTATTGGGTATGATTCCAGGTATGGGAAAAGCTTTGAAGGATATTGATATAGATGATGATTCTTTTAAACCAATAGAAGCTATTATTAAATCGATGACACCTAAAGAAAGAGAAAGCCCGGATATCATAGATGGCAGTAGAAGGCAAAGGATTGCCAAGGGTAGTGGTACCTCTATTCAACAGGTAAATCAATTGCTCAAGCAATTTAATGATATGCGTAAGATGATGAAAACCATGAATAAAATGGGTGGAGCAAAACGAGCACTGTCAGGTATGAATATGCTTGGAAAGTAATTTCCCTATCTTAAAGACAATACATTAAAAAGCCTCAAACAAATTATATTGTTTGAGGCTTTTTCTTTTTAGAAGTATCCTTAGCTTCCAACTTCTTATTTTATCTATACATCACACCTTTTACAGCATCTATGGTTCTTTTTACATTAGGGAGAATTTCTTCTATTAATGTAGGAGCATAAGGTAATGGAAGATCTTTACTGTTTACTCTTGCTACAGGTGCATCTAGGTAATCAAACGCATTAAATTGTATGTGATGAGAAATATCAGTCGAAATAGATGCTAGTGGCCAAGCTTCTTCTACGATTACTAATCTATTCGTTCTTTTAACAGATTCAACAATAGCTGCATAATCGATAGGTCTCACCGTCCTTAAATCAATCACTTCTGCATTGATTCCTTCTTTTGCTAATTCTAAAGCAGCTTGATCAACTACTTTCATCATTTTACCAAAAGAAACTAAAGTAACATCAGTCCCTTTTTTCACTGTGTAAGCCTCCCCAATGGCTAACGTATATTCTTCTTCAGGAACTTCTCCCTTATCACCATACATTAATTCTGATTCCATAAAGATAGTAGGATCATTGTCCCTGATAGAAGACTTTAAAAGTCCTTTTGCATCATAAGGGTTAGATGGAACTACAACTTTTAAACCAGGGCAGTTTGCGTACCAGTTTTCAAAATTCTGCGAATGTTGAGAGCTTAATTGTCCAGCATTTCCAGTGGGTCCCCTGAATACCATTGGGATATTAAATTGCCCCCCTGACATACTCATCATTTTAGCAGCAGCATTAATTACTTGATCAATTGCTACCAAAGAGAAATTAAATGTCATAAACTCAATAATCGGTCTAAGACCATTCATGGCGGCACCAACACCCAGTCCCGCGAAACCTAATTCAGCTATAGGAGTATCTATTACTCTTTTAGCTCCAAACTCATCAAGCATACCTTGACTTACTTTGTAGGCACCATTATATTCTGCTACTTCTTCACCCATTAGGAAAATAGATTCATCTTTTCTCATTTCCTCATTCATGGCTTCTCTAAGCGCTTCACGAAACTGAATTTCTCTCATTTTGATTTTATTAAAATAACCCTGCTAAGTTAAATACTGATTATGTTTCTTCAAACTAATTATTCCGTCAAATAGAGATTATTACAAAAAAAAAGAAAGTATCTGTTTCTATTGGCTCTTAGAGACCAAATTATTTTCTTTGGTGGGTGAGAATTTCTTCAATTTTGAATCCCTAAGGGATATTAATTCCCCTGGTCGGGCACCCCGACTCTTGAGTCGATCATTAAATTATTGCCCATAGATACCCGTACCCTTGGGTCGGGGTTGGTTCATTTTTTCTTTTAGGTTTTATACTTTAATCAGAAGGTTGCAATCTTTTATAGTCCGATAAAAAATATTGAAGTATTTGTTTTAAAAAAAAAGAGCCGTTCCTATATAGGAACAGCTCTCATTATTCGTAAAGAATAAATATTATTTTACAGCACCTTCAACAGCACTTTTGTAATTTTTGAATTCTAAATCTGAAAGTGCTTTTGCTTTTAAAGAAGCATCAGCATTTACAGCATTTTTTAATCCAGAAACTAAGTCACTTTCATTTCCACTTCTGGCACCAGCAATAGCTGATCCATATTGAGCCCATGCATAAGCATCACTAGAAGAAGGAACATCAGAAAAAGCAGCTTTGGCTTTTGAAAACTCTTTACTTAATAAGTAAGCTAAACCTTTGTCATAAGAAACAACATCTCCAGAAGCGCTAGAAAGTGCAGTAGTTGCATCGCTATATTTGGCACTTCTGATCAATAATGGGCCTTTTACACCGTTTAACCCAGCTCTTAGGTCGTTCCCACTAGCTAATGATTCTCCAGCTGTAACGTTCTCCATTGCTTTACCATAATTTCCTTGCATCACATAAGCAGTAGCTAAGTTAGCATGAACTTCAGCAGTCTTTTGGATTTTAGCTGCAATCTCTAGTTGAGTTATCGCGTCAGAAACTTTGCTTGTATTACCTTGAGCAGCTTGCATTAAGTAAGTAGCAGCTAAGTTATTATGAGCTACCCAACTAGTTCCTTTTTTAGTTGCAGCAGTATAAATAGCAGCTTTCTCATCTAAAGAAGGAGTTAAAGTACCAGCAAATAACATTTCTTCCATGTTTAATGCATCAGCACTTTCACTGTTATTTGTGATGCCTTTTGCTAATACAGAAATTTGCGCACTAGATTTTTTAGGCTTCACTGTTAAGATTTCAGTTTTAGCTGTTCTTAAAGGAGGATATACGTCTTTTACCAATTTGTCGTAAGAAGATAATTTTTGTAAAGCATCCTCTTTATCTTCAAAAGAACCTAATCCGTTTACAATTCTTAATATTTCAGACTTTTGAGAGTCATCTACACCATTGTATTCAGCTAATGCATCTTTAAATGAATTCCAATCTTCAACTACAGGCTTAATGATAAAACTAATGTTGTCAGCTAAATCTTGATAATCGTATTTGTCCATTTGCTGTCTGTAATATTTCTCAATTGCTTGAGCTCTATTTTCAGCTAAGTCACTATTTACTCTTTCTGAACCTTCAGGAGAGTGAAGACCTGTAACTGTAACAGTTCTTGTAACATTCTTCTCAGCGATAAATGCTTTCAAATTATCAGCTCTATCACTTCTTTTTTCTGAAGACTTAAATACAGAACTACCTTTGTCAAAGTAAAATGCTACGTTAGTAGGTAACAATTCTTCTTTGTCATTATAGCCATGAAATGCAAATGGAGTATAATAAACATCCCTAACCAAGGTAGAAGTTGTTATCAAGCCTTCTGCTACAGGTAATTGTTTGGTTAACTTAGATTTGTTTTTTCTTGGGTCTTTGGCTTCACCTTGGATAATTACTGTACCAGGATTCATGCCTTCTTTATACGCAAATACAAAGTCTTGACTTTTTCTTGAAGTAGTAGAACTGCTACTTGGGAAATCGTCTGCTTTGAATTCAATGTCTGGTAAGTTTAAATCCTGACCATTGTATTGATATACTGTTTTAAGGCTATAAACTTTACCCTTAGGAAGCATTTTTGCAGGTAAAACTGCTGACATATTAAATGCTACTTGTCCACCATGTACCTCAAGTGGGTTTGGATCTACTTTTAAATCTTGTTTATCGGCTAACTTGATCATTTTATTCAAGGAGCAGCCAGAAAAAATTGTAGAACCAACCAATAAGGCTATCACTAGGTTGATTTTCTTCATCTCAGTAAATGTTTTCGTTCGTTAAAAAGCTAAAATTAATAATTATTCAAAAAAAACTTCAAAAAAGTCAATTTTTGAGAAACAAAAATAGATAAAATTATTTATCTTACTAGAAAGTAAATCATAAATTTATGAAAAGAAATTTTAGTTATCTTTGCAAAATAATATGAAGATGCAAGAATTTATTGAAAAATACGCATTCGGTGTTTGCACCAAAATAGGGGAGAAGTTGAAAATTCCAACTTCCAGTATACGTATGTTTTTTATTTATTCTAGCTTTTTGACTTTTGGATCTCCAATCCTTCTTTATCTTGCTTTAGCTTTCGTAATGAATTTTAGAAAGCACCTGAGAAGAAGAGACAATTCTCTATGGTATTATTAATAGTCAATACGCCTAAAATTTAAGATCCGAGAATTTACTCTTTCCTTTTATAAAATATTGAAACACAATTAATTTGCTGAATATCAGCTTTTTGCTTATTTTCCTTAATCTCTTTCTCTTCTTACGTAAATAATTGAATGTCCTTGGTAAAGCATGAAAATGTGCTTTAATCACAGCTAATGCATGAGCAGGTTTTCTGTCTACTATAAATTTGAGAATGGCTAATCCATCTAATAAAGATCTAAATGGGAGTTTGTAAATTAGTTCTATGGTTGGGATATTTTTAACAAGTAATAGTAAGCCATTCCTGAAGTTAAGGTAAGTCTTTTTAGGGCTAGTACTTGCCAATGTTCCTCCACCTACGTGAAACACAACACTGTCAGGGTTGTAAATTATTTTTTTTTCAGCATTTTGAATACGCCAACATAGGTCTATTTCTTCCATATGGGCAAAAAAACCTGCATCAAACCCGCCTAGATGATGGAAGTATTTTTTTTTGATAGCAAAACAAGCACCACTAGCCCAGAAAATATGGTAGGGTTTATCGTATTGTCCAGTATCTTTTTCTAAAGTGTCAAATATTCTTCCTCTACAAAAAGGATAACCCAGCCAGTCAATATAGCCACCAGCACCACCAGCATATTCAAAATGCGTTTTTTGATGATAAGCTTTTATTTTTGGTTGACAAGCAACTATCTCAATGTCAGAGGATAAAGTTGCAATTAACGGCTCTACCCAATTTTTAGTAACCTCTACATCCGAATTGATTAATATAAAATACTCTTCTTCTAGCTGTTTTAAGGCTTCATTATAACCCCCAGCATATCCATAATTTTCTTGAAGTACTATTAACTTAACTTCTTGATGATGCTTTTTTAGGTAATTGATAGACCCATCAGTAGAGGCATTATCGGCAACATATACTTGATACGGCTTACTAAATCGGACAAGACTGGGCAAAAATTGCTCTAAATAGGCCTTCCCATTATAGTTGAGTATGACAATTGCTACTTGATTCACCTAAAACATATTTCCAAGATCCATACCAGGGATGTTGGGTATTAATCCTTCTGTGGCATTTTTTAGATGTTCTTTTGCTTTTCCATCTACATTTTTAATAGCAATGTTAATGGCAGCTACCGTCAAGTCTTGTAAGACTTCTTGATCTGCTTTATTCATTAATGAAGGATCAAATTCAACTGAAATTACTTCTTTCCTTCCATTTACTGTAGCTTTCACCATTCCTGCCCCAGATTCCCCGCTAGCAGTAATTTCTCCAAGTGAATCTTGGGCTTCCTTTATTTTACCTTGGGCTTCTTTTACTTTGCCCATCATTTTCATCATGTCAAACATAACTGTAAATTTACTTGATCAACACGAAAGTACCAGTTTGATTAAAGATATTTCCGTTCTCTTCATTAAAACTGATTTTATAAGTATAAGTTCCGTTTTGTGCATTTCCTCTTTGATCTTTTCCATCCCATCCTATCAAGCGGCTTCTGGACACAAAGATTACTTCACCCCATCTATTAAAGATTAGCATTTCAAAATTTTCAACATCATCAGTAACGATTGGGCCAAATACATCATTTACTCCATCACCATTAGGTGTAAAAGCTGTTGGAGTTAAGATTTCATTTTCCTGTTCTAGTACGATTATGTTAGAAAATACTTGTCTATTCCTGTTATTATCCATTCCCTTTACCCTAAATCTTGTGCCATTGTCTCTGCCTATATTCCTAGTGAATGAGTTGTTCGTAATGGGAATGCTATTGTTCACTGAATTACCTTCACCTAGTATTTCTAGCTCATAAGTGACCCCTGTTTGTCCATTTTGCCAACCAAGATAATTATTCCATTCAAAATCATAATTATTAGTACTATTCCTCTCTGCCCTTAAAAATATAGGGCGGGTAAGAATAGATGAATTTGCTTGATTACCACAAGAATCTATTGGAACTATTCTGAAATCAAAAACACGTTGACCGTCATAAGTCTCTGAGTTTGAAAAACTATTACGTTCTGATAAAGCAAAAATAGAAAAGGACTCATCCCTTAAAGCTCGTGTTATTTCATAATTGATTGGTATAATAGGCGATGCTACCCAATCTAATGATAAGGTATTTGCAATGGTAAACGTGGCTGTTACATCATTTACAATTGGTATTTGAGTTGAT
This sequence comes from uncultured Cyclobacteriaceae bacterium, assembly GCA_937958005.1. Classification (GTDB taxonomy): domain Bacteria; phylum Bacteroidota; class Bacteroidia; order Cytophagales; family Cyclobacteriaceae; genus JANSWY01. The sequence continues at coordinate 21,005 of CALGOB010000218.1, read as the reverse complement.
AAACTATTATCACAAATCACTTGTGATTCTATTCTAGTGTTGTCACAATCATCAATTGCTACTATCCGAACACAAATTGTTTCTGAATTAATAGGTATATCTGTTACATTGATACTACTGACATCTGAAATTGTATCAATTACCTCAAAGTTAATTTGATCTGTACTGACTTCTAATAAATGGCGAACTGCTGGAGTAATAGTTACATCTAGGTCTATGGCCGAAAGATTTAAACAATGTTGTATAGCAGTGAAATCTGAAATAATAGGAATATCTATGTTGTCTATTGGGTTAAAATTAAAAGATACCTCACCACAATTATTTCTAGCATTATTAAAAAAACCTCTCAACCTAATCAGTTTTACAGCTGAATTTGAGAAATTCATTATTTCCGAAACTTGGTTTGGTAAAACGGTTAAAGAATCATTTTCAAAATATACTCGGTAAAAATCATAAGGAAAATCTGTGGTAGGAAGAATTCTAGCCCTATTAAGCGAACAATTAAATATTTCAAAAGTAGGTGTGGCAGGGTCATAAACAATTACCTCTAAGGTGTCGGTTCGTGGTAACTGACTCTGCACTACTTGAATTATATTAAAAGTATCAGCTACTGTGAAGGTGTGAAAAGTATCATTAGTGACTCTAGAACCATCTTCATATATATACTGCCTTACGATATTGCCAAAGCTATCGTTGACCGTTAAATTAACAGTTAAAGGGGCACAACCTTTCACGAAATCAGCAGAGAAGCGGCCTATTTTACTATCATTCTGACTAATTACCACTAGTGGCGAAAGAATGAGATAATTCAATATGATCAGTAACTTTTTCAGGGTTTTATTTTTTCTTTAACGTATCAATGACCTTTTCTATTGTTAAAGATACTTGTTCTCCTGAAATCATGTTTTTTAAATTGTATTGTTTCTGCTCCATTTCATTAGTTCCAATGACCATTACATAGGGGATGTTATTTTTATCAGCATAAGAAAAGATCTTTTTCATCTTCACTAAGTCTGGATAAATATAAGTGTTAATATTTGCTTCCCTAAGTTTTTGTCCAATCTCAAATCCATGCAATTGACTTTCTTCATCCATGCAAATGATCATTAATTGGGTAATGTTAGACACGGTATCGGGAAAAAGGTTTTTTTCTTCAAGTACATCATATATTCTATCTATACCGAATGATATACCTACCCCTGATACGTCATCTAAACCAAACACGCCTGTTAGGTCATCATATCTGCCACCCCCATTAATACTACCAATCTTAGAATTGAGCGGTTTTACTTCAAAAATGGCTCCAGTGTAATAAGATAAGCCTCTTGCAAGTGTTAGGTCAAATTCTATTTTAAGTCCATTAACGTTTTTAACATAGTTGAAAACCTCTTCTATTTCTTTTATTCCTTGTATTCCTATAGGTTGATCAACCAAGAATTTTTTCAGGTATTTTATTTGGTCGGCTGAGGGAGTAGCTAATAATTCTTCAATTAGCTTGAAAGATTCTTCTGGACAACCTTTATTTCTCAGCTCATCAAACACTTTTTCTTGCCCCGCTTTATCCAATTTATCAATTGCAACACAGAAGTCACTTTCCTTCCCAGCCATTCCAATAGCCTCACTTATACCTGTTAATATTTTTCGGTTATTAAGCTTTATGACATACTCGTCAAGGTTAAGTGATTGGTAGGCATCTCTGATCATTAAGAGAATTTCTGCTTCTTGTATTAAAGATTTAGAGCCGATCACATCTGCGTCACATTGATAAAACTCTCTATACCTACCTCTTTGTGGTCTGTCTGCCCTCCATACTGGTTGTACTTGAAACCTTTTAAATGGAAAAGTAACATTGTGTCTATTCATCACTACATACCTAGCAAATGGAACAGTTAAATCGTATTTTAAACCTTTCTCCGAAATTAGTGGCATGAGTTGCTTAGAATCTTTTACAAAATCTTCCTCTTTTACTTTGTCTAGGAAAGGGCCAGAGTTTAAAACTTTGAATAATAATTGATCTCCTTCATCTCCATACTTACCTGTTAGGGTTGAAAGTTGTTCCATGGCAGGAGTTTCTATATTGTCAAATCCATATTTTTTAAAAACATTTTTGACATTTTCAATAATAAAGTTCCTTTTGACCATTTCTAAAGGGCCAAAATCACGCATTCCACTAGGAGTTTTAGGTTTTTCTGAAGACTTCATAAATAAATTTTGCACAAAAGTACTGAATCTTGTAAATTCGCACTCCGTTTATTTAGGGATTTGACAAAATAAAAACATGGCGGTTACAAGATTAGAAAGAAAAGGTAGAAAAAATAAGGCTGTTGCAAAGAGAAAACAAGATAAAATTAAATTATTATCTGATTCTCCAGTCATTAAAATGGTGGATGTCGAAAAGATAAAAGCTGAATTCAAAGCTAACTTGGAGACTGAAAAGCCTGCAAAAAAAGCTACCAAAAAAGCTGCTCCAAAGAAAGCAAAAGAAGCAGTGGCCGAGGTTGAAGATAAGAAGGAAGAAACTTCTACTGAAGAGTAGATACCCTTTTTAAGAGATATTTCACCATCATGTCAAAAGCATGATGGTTTTTTTATATGTACCCCTTGGTCTTATAGACAATAGATCCTATCCATTCCTTGATTAAAATATTCCAAATAATCAAAGACTCTGTTTTTGGGACTAGCCAACTTGTTGGATTCCATTCATAGGGCTTCCCATAAAAGTCAGTCGTAAATGGGGTGACTTTAAAGCCTAATTTTTCAAAACACAGTTTTGCTCTCCTCATGTGAAAAGCAGAAGTTATTAGAATAATTTCTTTCTGGCTAGCAATAATTTCTTTTGTATAAAGCGCGTTTTCTGCTGTGTTACGGGCTTTGTTTTCTAAAAGAATATCATCCTTTGGTATTCCAGCATAAATAAGAGTTCGGAATATTCCTTCTGATTCTGGGGAGTAGTCTTTCAAAATGGAAGCGTTTCCGCCAGTAATAATAATTTTGTCTATCAAACCTTTTCTATAGAGTGCAATAGTGTGTAATACTCTGTCAGCTCCTTTTTGATAATGAGTTCTATCATTGGGTTCTTTTTCTGGTGAAGTTACCCCGGTAAGTACTACAGCATATTGATGATGTTTGATGTTTTGAAAGAGTAGGGGAGAGATTTCCCAATTTTTCATGGCCAAGTTGGCAAAAAATGGATTGCTAAAAAAAAATAAAAGAACCAGAGCTGAAGAAACTAACCTTTTTTTTACTTGATTATTTTTGATGAATAAAGAACTCGTAAAAAGCAGAATTACCCATGTTAAAGGATAAATAAGGGCTAGTAAAACCTTAGATAATATAAAAAACATAGGATGCCACCATTTTATTTACTAACTCTTTTTACGTCCATTTAATAGTTTTTTCAATAGATCAAAATACAAAGTAAGCATTAATATGGTAGACATTAACCAAATAATTACCACATTAAACCATTGTGTAGGGAACTCTAAGCCAAAGAAGTGTTTTACGGGCTGATAAAATTGAGCTCTAAAGTCAAAAGCATGTGAACCGTCTGATTCTAGATAAATAGGGTATAGTTTTTGTATTAAATTATTGTCCTTCTCGATTAGTCTATGGCTAGTTTGACTGTTTTTTACCATTACTGTAATTCGATCATTTACATATTTCTTTTTAGCACTTAATATATAGTCTCTCCCGAATTCTTTAATCAGTGATTTTGTGATTTTATCTTTCATTGCCAGTGCTGACCTAGATTGTTTATTAAATACAGTTTTAATACTTAATAGTTTACTTTCAATGTCATCATGAACTACCTGGTTAAAATCTTCGTGGTTTAACTTCTGCAATGATTTGATATTGCTTGGATCACTAACAAATTTTTCGATTTCATTTTTGATAGTCGCGAAATTACTTTTTAACTCAGCGGTGATCGCCTCATCTTTACTGCCCATATTATCTTCACAGAAATCCAGTTTTGATAATAGGGAGGGTATTAGGTAAACAGTCTTAAACTCAGAATTACCTATTATTCTATCGTATTCATAAAACTGGGACTCAAATGGATTGTCTTTATATTGAGTAACTGCCAATGCTTCGTACGCCCACCTAGAAGTCATTATTTCACCTATAAGAGGGACCTTGTCCTCTGATGCAATTACAGGATTCAATTTATCAAAGTTCACAACAACCCCACTTAATAAGAGTTGCGGAATGATTAATAAAGGGATTAAGATATAAATAGTTATTACCGATTTAAATGCAGAAGAAACATTGAGACCTAGTACATTTGCAAAGCAAGAAGTGGAGAAAATGATTGCCCAATAGGTAAAGGTCATTCCTTGTATTTCTAAAATTAAAGAGCCAATCAAGACAAATGAGAATGTTTGTATTGCTGAAATACTAAATAGGATACTCAATTTTGATAACAAATAACTAGCCCTGCTCAAATTCAGAAAAGATTCCCTTTTCAATATTTTTCTATCCTTTACTATTTCTTCAGCACTTACCGTAAGTCCCATAAAAAGTGCGACAATGATACTCATGAAAAAGAATACAGGAAGATTTTCGTTTTCCTGAAAGACGTAGCTATCCCTATCATTTCTTATATACCGAACTATAAATGCTAAAAGGAAAGCAAGTAATGGGGCTTCTAAAAAATTTATTGTGAGATATTGCTTATTACTGATTTTACTTAAAATATCTCTTTTGATAAATACTATAGCTTGATTGAGTTTACTTGGAATCTTTAAAGAATTTGGAGGCTTTTCTGTACTTTCTTCTACTTTAGGAATGGTAATATTTTCTTTAAATTCATCATGCCATTGTTCTGGGGATATTTTGCGCTGTTTTGTGAAGTGCCCATATTCATTGACCACTTTTGCTTCAATGATGTTGAAAATCTGTTCGGGGTTGATGTTTGTATTTGAGTCGACCAGATTGACTATGTTTTTAAAGTACCTGATCCCATCTATTGGGTTCCCGTAGTAAATTTGATAGCCACCTACATCCAAAATGACTAATTTATCAAACATTTTGAAGATATCAATTGAAGGCTGGTGAATGACGATAAATATCATTTTTCCTTTTAGGGACATGTCTCTGAGGAGATCCATGATGTTTTCTGAATCTCTTGAAGATAAACCGCTGGTAGGCTCATCAATGAAAAGTACTGAAGGTTCCCTTAGTAACTCTAGTCCGATATTAAGCCTTTTTCTTTGGCCACCACTGATTGTCTTATCAAGAGGACTACCTACTTTTAGGTTTTTAGTATCAGATAACCCTAAAGAGTCTAAAGTTTTGATAACTAGTTCAATGGTTTCAGATTTGTCAAGGTCTTTAAAGCACAGTTTTGCTGCATAAAATAGATTTTCAAAAACTGTAAGATCTTCCATTAATAGGTCATCTTGCGGAACGTAGCCAATGACTCCTTCTATTTTTTCTTTTTCTTTGTGAATATCAATACCATTGATTTTGATACTCCCAGCTGAAGGTTTCTCATTTCCATTAAGGACATTGAGTAAGGTGGATTTTCCGGAGCCAGATGCTCCCATCAACCCAATGAGTTTTCCAGAAGATTCAGAAATGTTTATGTTCTGAAGACCTATATTTCCATTTCTGAATTTAAAAGAAACGTCTTTTGCTACTAAGCTAAGGTTATTACTATGATGTTCTCTTTGAAAAATGTTGATAACGTCACTGTAATAAACAGGAGCCATTATTTCTGCCCTAATAGAACTGCCCCGTGAGAAAACATAAATCTTTTCGTTTCTCATGTGGTCCCCATTCAATTGAACCGAGGAATCTTCTCCAATATATTTGAGGAAAAAGGTGTCTATAGCAGGGATGTGAAGGAAGAACAAAAAGCCATTTAACCCTTCTCTAATCAAATGTTTACTTTTAGTTAGAGATGTGCGACTTCCATTATCAATAACTAAGATGTTAGAGCTGATTAGTTTACTTCTATCCGTATAAACAGTAAAAGCCCTAATATAATCTATTACTTTTTTTGAAATATTAGTTTGTTCACCTATTACATATAAAAACTCGTTTTCTCTATCGGTGATTTTGCCATCTGCAACTATTAATGAGATAAGGTTTAACATCACTACCGTTTTTTGTTGAGTAGTGAGTTCTTTATTCATTTTAATAGCTATCTCTCTTATTTTTCCGAGATCATCTTCTTTGTTCTGCCTTGCTGCTATTTCTTGTGAAACCTTTTCAAATAAGTCAAGATAAGTTTTGACTTTGTTTTTAGTTAGATTTTCCGATAAGAAGTTTTCAATAGTAGCTTTTTCATCTGCAGTGATTTCATCTTCAGTTGCGATGATTGCTAATAATTGAACTAATGCCTTTAATATTTCTTCACTCATAGAGCAGCTTTTTCCTCGTTAAATATAAAAAAAAGCATCGGATATTAGTCCAATGCTTTTAATATTTTGAATCCACTTATAGATTAAGCAACAATGTCACCTCTAATTCTAGCAACTTCAATAATAATGTTTCTAATCATAGAAGGTTTCAACTGAAAACTTCCATCATTTTTTTCTATTTCATCACCAAGTTCTCTTAGATCTTCTTGATAAAGAATTCTTAATATACTTAATTCTTCAATCATTAAATTGATCGTCTGATCCTCAGGTAAATCTTTCATAAGAGCAATTACATCCAATAATGGTTGTTCTTGATCTAAAATCATCTTAACCAATGGTTGTAATACTAAATTTTTAGCATCTGCAGGCAAAAGATTGTCGGGATAGGTGTCAATCACTTGAGTTGCTAAGTACATACCTTCAACATAACTTCCTACCAATGTAAGTGCTACACTAGTTAACTTATCGCTATTTTCTAGATTAGTTTCAGCACTCACCATTACTTCATTTACAATGTTGATGAGAGAATCAGTATTACTTAAGTTTTGCTCAAACCTTGACATCAATTCTACATTGAAAACAGAACCAGCACCAATAGACTCAGCTAGTTTCTGACATGCTTCTAAATAATCAAGAGCGTTTTCTACTTGCTCATAAGAAGAAAGATATCCAATATCCGTTGCGTACACCCCAGCATTTAAGGCTGCTTTGTCTCTCTCTGTAGTATAACCATCTGCACTACCTAATTTATTAATAAGTTTAGTATTAAAATCAGCACCAGTCTCCTTTAGAAGGAATGGAATTTCTGTCGGAGGTGGCATATCATGAATTACCTTATCGATTTCTTCAATAATATTTTGTTCAGACTCAGTTAAATCAGCTGTATCAATTGTTGTTTTCTGCGTGTTTTGACCACAGGAAATGAGAAAAAATAAACCAACAATGATAAGAGTGTGATTAGAGTATTTTTTTGTTTTGTTGAGTATCATAATAATGTTAGGTCGATTAATTGAATAATCAATTGCCAATTTTAATACATTTTTAAGGTATATGAAATTTATTTTTGAAATATTTATACAAATCTAAAATAATCTTTGACCTTTACTACTTGAGATGAAAGGATTAGCATTTAATAGTATGAGATATGGGCAAAAATATAATTTGCTCAACTTTGGGGAAGTCTATGATTTTGAGGTAATTGAAGTCTTAGAAAGAGATGACTTTAAACTCAAGGATATTCATACATTAGAGGTATTTCTTTTGAGTGATCTGATCCAATTTGGGAAGGGTGATGACTTTGAAATAACTGAAATGTAGGAGCAGTTTTTGCTTAATTTCGATCCTATTTTTACCTCTATTGGAAGCTGTATATTAAAAGTGTATTGAAGCTTTTTTTGTGTTTATGGGAGAACTCTCCAGCTCTTAAAAATAAGTGGGTATCAAAACTAAATTGTTAGAAACTAGATATGTTTTATCCATTAGAAATCGTATTGAGCTTATAAAGCTCAAAAATTACAGACGCTTATGTTAGAGAATCATCGCATGACTGTGGTGATCTAACAAACTTGTGTTTAGTAGTTGTAATAAAGAGACTTATTATCGAAATAGATCTTCTAATGGATAATGCGGGGTTAATAGCTCATCAATTCAGAACTGTCTTTTTCTTCAAGTATTGACTTTTCTTCTAAATATTCATCTATCGCCCTAGCAGCTTCCCTGCCATCTGATATGGCCCAAACCACTATAGATTGACCTCTTTGAACATCACCAGCAGCAAATACACCAGGGATATTAGTTTTCCAATCCTCGATTTCTACATTTCCTTTTTTGTCTAATTTTACTCCTAAATAATCAAGTAAACCTTCTTTTAATGGGTTTGAGTATCCAATAGCTATTAAAGCAAGGTCACAAGGAATAATTCTCATGGATTTAGGATCCTCGATGTATTCCGTTGCACTTGTCCAATCTAAATTGACGACTTTTAGCCCTTTAACATGACCATTTTCATCTGAGATAAATTCTTTAGTAAGTGTTGACCAGTTTCTTTCGCACCCTTCTTCATGAGAAGAGGAGGTAGTCATTGTCATGGGCCATTCTGGCCAAGGGTTATCAGCAGAACGATTTTTAGTAGGGGTTCCCCTGTATTGAAATTGTGATATGGACAAAGCTTTCTGTCTATTGGCTGTTCCTACGCAATCAGAACCTGTATCCCCTCCACCAATTACAACTACATGTTTGCTTTTGGCTAAAATATTTTTTTCAGCTGATAAGGAATCACCTGCTACTCGTTTGTTTTCTTGAGTTAAATAGTCCATAGCAAAGTGAATGCCTTTAAGTTCTCTGCCTGAAATATGTAAATCTCTAGGAACAATTGAACCTGTGCAGAGTAAAATAGCATCGAAACTTGTTCTTAGCTCTATGGCAGAGATATCTTTGCCTACATTCGTATTAACTTGGAATAGGATGCCTTCCTCCTTCATGATGGAAATTCTACGATCCAATACCCATTTTTCCATTTTGAAATCTGGTATTCCATACCTCAGTAAACCACCTATTCTATCATCTTTTTCAAATACAGTTACTTGATGACCTACTTTATTTAGTTGGGAGGCAGCTGCTAATCCAGCGGGTCCAGATCCTATAATTGCTACTTTTCTTCCTGTTCTTTCTGCAGGAATATGTGCTTTGACCCAACCCTCATCAAATGCTTTTTCAATGATGCTTTTCTCAATGTTTTCAATAGTTACTGCAGGTTTATTGATTGATAACACACAACTTGATTCACAAGGAGCGGGACATATTCTGCCTGTGAACTCAGGAAAGTTATTAGTAGCGCTAAGTACATGAAATGCTGTTTCCCAGTCTTTTTCATAAACAGCATCATTAAATTCAGGTATTTGATTACCTAGAGGGCATCCACTGTGACAAAACGGAATACCACAGTCCATACATCTCGCAGCTTGTTCACTTACTTTTTCTTCAGGGAAATCTTCGTAAATTTCTTGGTGATCATTTACCCTGGTTTTAGGCGACCTTGATTTTGGTAATTCCTTATCTATTGTTAAAAAACCATCTATTTTACCCATTATGCTGTAATTTTTTCTTGATTTTTTTTAGCTAAAACTGCTTTGTAATCATTTGGGATTACTTTGATGAATTTTGTTTTCTCTTGTTCCCACTCGGCCAGAATGGCAATAGCTTTTTGGCTTTTAGTATATTTTGTATGATTCCTGATTAACTCGTTGAGTTGTGTTAAATCTTCAAAATCTGGTGTTTCTAGGCCTATCATTCCTAAATTACATTTATTTTTAAAGCTTTTATCTTCATCATAAATAAAAGCAATTCCCCCACTCATCCCAGCACCAAAATTTTTGCCTGTTTTTCCTAATATCACAACTGTACCACCTGTCATATACTCGCAACCATGATCACCTATTCCTTCTACTACAGTTTTCACACCAGAATTTCTTACAGCAAATCTTTCACCGGCCATTCCATTGATATATGCTTCACCTGCCGTAGCACCATAAAAAGCTACATTGCCTATGATGATGTTGTTTTCTGCTATGAAACCGCTTTTGGAAGAAGGATAGACAATCACTTTGCCTCCAGATAAACCTTTGCCAAAATAATCGTTAGATTCCCCTTCTAGCTCCAAAGTAATGCCTTTAGCAAGGAATGCCGCAAAACTTTGCCCAGCTGATCCTTTTAATAAAAAATGAATAAAATCATCAGGTAGTCCATTACTGCCAAACCGTTTACTCACTTCATTGGATAACATAGTCCCGACAGATCGATCTACATTGGTTATTTTAAATTCATTTTTGACACTAATATTGTTTTTCAAGGCAGGGTATGATTTTGTGATAAACTCCCTGTCTAGTACCTTTTCTATGTCTAAATCTTGACCGACTTGCTTAAATCTCCCAGATTGGCTTAATTGGTTATCAAAATGTAGAATAGGAGAGAAGTCGATTTTTTTCATTTTCCAATGTACTTTAGTTTCATCTACTGTTAGGAAATCAGTTCTTCCTACCATTTCATTGATGGATCTAAAGCCGAGCTCTGCCATTATTTCTCGCAATTCTTTTGCTAGAAAGGTAAATAAATTCACTACATGATCCGCATCTCCTGTAAACAAGTTTCTTAGATCTGGATTTTGAGTTGCTATGCCCACTGGACAAGTGTTTAAATGACATTTTCTCATCATAATACAGCCTTCAACAATCAAAGCGGCTGTTGCTACACCCCATTCTTCAGCACCCAGAAGTGTTGCAATGGCAATATCCCTTCCTGTAAGAATTTTACCATCAGTTTGCAAGGTAACTTTATTGCGGAGTTTATTGAGTAATAAAGTTTGATGCGCTTCGGCCAAACCTAGTTCCCATGGCAACCCTGTATGTCTCAAAGAGCTTAATGGAGAGGCTCCTGTTCCTCCGTCAGCCCCTGATATCATAATTACATCCGCTTTTGCTTTTGCTACACCAGCTGCAATTGTCCCTACACCAGCTTCTGATACTAGCTTTACATTAATTCTTGCATACCTATTGGCATTTTTGAGATCAAAAATTAATTGTTTGAGATCTTCAATAGAATAGATGTCATGATGAGGTGGGGGAGATATTAAACCAACCCCTGGTGTAGAATTTCTAACTCTACCAATCCAGTCATCTACTTTATGTCCAGGTAACTGACCTCCTTCTCCTGGTTTAGCACCTTGTGCCATTTTGATTTGTAACTCATCAGCATTGGTTAAATAATGAGAAGTGACACCAAACCTTCCTGAAGCGACTTGTTTAACAGCAGACCTCTCACTATCTCCATTTTCATGGGCTTTGTACCGTAATTCATCTTCACCACCTTCACCCGAGTTACTTTTGCCTCCTATTCTATTCATAGCAATCGCTAGAGTGGAATGTGCCTCGTGAGAGAGAGAACCAAATGACATGGCTCCAGTTGCAAATCTTTTAAGAATACTCTCTACTGGTTCTACTTCATCAATTGGTGCGGGTTTTCTTAATTTGTTATACTTTAAACAACTTCTTAAAGTAATGAGATCTTCTTGTTGATTAATGAGTGCAGAATACTTTTTGTATAAAGTATAATTATTAAGTTTAGTTGATTTCTGTAATAGGTGAATTACGTCAGGTGTAAGTAAATGCTTTTCACCTCGTCTTTTCCAATGATAAAATCCGCCAACATCAAGCAAGGGGCTAAAAGAAACGTTTTTAGTTGGGTAGGCAAACTTGAAGGGCGCGATTATTTCTTGAGCAATATCTTGAAAGTCTAATCCTTCTATACGACTAATAGTCCCATTGAAACACTTTTCCACTACCTTTTTTCCTAATCCAATACATTCAAATATTTGGGCTGATTGGTAAGATTGTAAGGTGCTGATTCCCATTTTTGACATGACTTTTAAAAGGCCATACCCTACAGCATTTTGGTAATTTTCAATAGCAATTGAGGAATCGATTTTTGATGATAACTTGCCTTCCAGTACCAATTGTTTGATTGATTCCATCGCTATGAAAGGGTAGACAGCACTAGCACCATAGCCGATGATGGTAGCAAAATGATGTGTTTCCCAAGCATCTCCTGCCTCAACGATTAATCCTGCTTTAGTTCGAAGGTTTTTCCTTACTAAATGATGATGAACTGCACCAATAGCCAATAATGAAGGGATAGGAGCTTGTTTTTCATTTACTTCTCTATTTGATAAGATTAGCAAGTTCTTTCCGCTCAGAATAGCTTGTTCAGCTTCAGCGCAAACTTGATCTATCGCCTTTTCTAAATTCTCCCTTTTTAAGGGGTTAAATAGACATTTGACAGTAGCATGATTAAACCCTTTATGGGTAAGGTTCTTTAACTTTAAAAAACTCCTTTTATCCAATATAGGTTGTGAAACATGTATCTGTTTGGTATGATCCGCGGTTTCTTCTAAAATATTTAAACTGACCCCAAGTCTTGTAAACAATGACATGACCATTCTTTCCCTAATTGGGTCAATGGGTGGGTTACTTACTTGTGCAAAATATTGTTTGAAATAATTGCTGATATGTTGAGACCTAGATGAAAGTATGGCAAGAGACGCATCAGCGCCCATAGAACCAATGGGTTCTACTCCTTTTTCAACCATAGGTTTAATAATCAGTTTTAAGTCCTCAGCTGAATAACCGTAAGCTTTTTGAAGCGAAAGAAGGTCTTCTTTATTGATAGCGGGGATGGTTTCTTTAGAGTCTGGAAGTAGTCTTAGTTTTATCCTATGCTCTTTGATCCAATCGAAATAAGGTTTGTCATCACAGATTTGAGACTTAATTTGATCATCAAATAGGATTTTGTTATTTTCTAAATCAGCAATCAACATTTTGCCAGGTTCTAACCTGCCTTTTTTGATGATTTCTTCATCAGGGACTTTAATAACACCTACTTCAGATGCCATGATTAGCTTATCGTTTTTTGTAATACAGTACCTAGAAGGACGTAAACCATTCCTGTCTAAAGTGGCCCCTATTTTTTTACCATCAGTAAAGAAAAGTGCTGCAGGGCCATCCCAAGGTTCCATTAGTGAAGCATGATATTTATAAAATGCTTTTCTAGATTGATCCATTGATTTATTGTCTTGCCATGCTTCAGGAACTAGCATCATCATCACATGTGGCAAGGGTCTACCACCAATAGTTAACAATTCTACTAACGCATCTAGGTTTGCTGAATCAGAATGTGCAGAATCTGTTACTGGTAGTAACATTTTGAGTTCTTGTTCTGTAAAGAGGGTTGATTTCATCAACGCCTCTTTTGATTTCATCTTATTTAGATTTCCCCTGATAGTATTTATTTCGCCATTGTGTGCAATGTACCTAAAAGGCTGTGCAAGTTTCCAGTTGGGGAAGGTATTGGTTGAAAACCTACTATGAACCATTGCCATAGAAGATTTTGCCCTATTGTCTTGAAGATCATAGTAGAACTGCCTTACTTGATCGGTCCTCAATTGTCCTTTATAAACTACAATCCTGGCAGAAAGGCTAACCGCATAAAACCTTCCGTCGTTTCCTGGTACATAGTGGCCAATGAAATGCGTTGTGTAATTTCTGAGTACAAAAAGTTTCCTTTCGAGCTCATCAGAAGTCAGGTCATCATTTGAATGAATAAGGAATACCTGCTCTATAGTGGGCTGAGTGTCAATAGCTGCCTGTCCAGGTACTTGATGATCTACAGGGACGGGTCTGTAACCTAAAATTTTAAAGCCTAATTCGTCTGCGTGGCTACTAAATACTTTTTTGCATTCATCTTTTACTTTTTCTTCAGAAGGGAAGAAAAACATTCCTACTCCATATTTACCTTCTTCTGGAAGATCTATTGCTAAATCAGTACATTCTAATTTATATAGGTCATGAGGTATTTTCATTAAAATACCAGCACCATCTCCAGTGGCAGGATCACTACCCGTAGCACCTCTATGCTCCATGTTTTCAAGCATGGTAATTGCGTCGTCAATTATACCATAAGTCTTGTCCCCATTTACATTTACAACACATCCTATTCCGCAAGCATCTCGTTCCAATTCAGGTACGTGTAAACTGGTGCTTTTATCTGAAAAAATGCTTCCCATATTTTGATTTAATATTGAGAAGATTTTATAAAGTTACTAGATTTTATAAAATCTTAATTGAAATTAACCTGAAAATTAATGAAAATATCAGTAAAACAATTGTTTTTTTATTAGATCAATAACAAGCTCAGTAAATAATTATAATCTATCTAACTTCTGGGCTATTTCAAAAGGATTTATTGAGGAATTTTTAATAAATAATAAATACTTTGTTAAATTTTTAAAAATCAACAGGTAAAATTTTTTACTTATATAGGAGTTTTATTAAAGTTTCTTCATCTATTGTGCCAGTTGGAGCTAAGTCATTTTCCAGTTGAAAAGTTTTTAATTTCTCTTGTGTCGAAGATTTGAAATTTCCATCATGTGGAGTTGTATAGCCTTTCTCTGTTAGTTTTTTTTGAAGACTGTACACTGCTTGACTAACATCACCAAATTTGACATTAATCAACTTGTTAATAGCCTCTTTTTGTTGGTAGTCTTTTAGCGAAATTCCGTTCTTTAATATTTGTTCAATTTGTAGATTATTATAGCCTTCCTTTTTAAGCTTACTGGATTTTTCTAGTAGTTTTTCATACCTTTTGGTTTGAGCTAGCAAGAATTCATAATAAGTAACTTTGCTTTTTGTCTCTTGATTTTTTTGATCATAGTTTAATACATCAATATCATAGGTAAACCATAAAGATCTAGCATAAGACCCAATTTCTTGCGAATTTTTAAAGTAATTCTTTACTAATTCTTGATCAAAATAACCAAGATCAATTTGATCAGATATTTGATAATCGTAATTGTTATTAGATGAGAATTTTGTCCAATTTTTATACTGAAAAAAACCGATTATTGGTAAAGTAATGATGACTATAATGAGTGCTAATTTTTTCATGATACTATATTGTCGCAGTTACTTATTCTAAGGATTTAAAATAGTCTTCTAATCCCTTTTCGTAATCTTCTTTATTAATACTTGCAGCCCTAAGGGTCATTTCTTCAACAAACTTCAAAATTAACGTATCTAATTTGTCTTTATAAGAAGCTGTAAATACGCCTGATACCACCGTGGCTATATAAAATTTTTGAAAACTTTTTAAATAGATTTTATAAAGATCATATGAGATAGTTTCTAATTCCTGTCCTTCTTGATCAAAAGCATCTTCTACGAATGATTTGATAGCAGTCAACATTCCACTAATCATATCCTGATCTATCAAGTGATTTTTAGAGTAACTGGCTATTAATAACCCCGAATCTTTCTCTATAATAAATATTTCCTCTATTTGACTCCCATAAGCATCAGAAATTATTTCGTCACCTTTTTTCTTTTTAGAAAATACCCCTTTTATAAATCCTAATAGAGTACTAAAAGAGAAAGCTTTTTGGATCTGGGCATCTATTTTTTCAGAAAGTATTTCTATTTCTTTTTGAACATACTTTTTAATCATTTGACCCATGATTGGGTAAAGGACTTGTACTACTTCATCTCTTGAGTTTTCTATCTGAATTTTGAGGGTGCGAGTAATTGCTGGCCCTAATTTTTCAGGCATTATCTCTGTGATATGACTTATCAACTCTTCTACCTCTTTATCAGGGAGCTGATAATTATCAAACCTATCATCCAGCTTTTTCTGAAAATCACTGATCCTGCCCTGAAGTTTTAAGTACTTCTGGTTTTCCTCTTCAAAAAGGATTTCTTTGATCGCTTCTATACCCCCATTTTGAGGCATTTGCTATTGTTTTATTTTTTTTCCGATGTCTTCTAGTAGATTTCCAAGTAATCTACGATCTGTTTTTTCTTCTTGTAGCTGATCCAATTTGGTGGTAATTCGATCTTCTAATGATTTGAGAGAGTTATTGACATTGTCTTCTAATTGCTGTATTTTATCCAGCAACTCTTCTTTATCATTGTCGGCATTGCTTTTATTATCTCCAATCAACTGCTTTAAAGCATCAAACTGTTGATTGTATTCAGCCATATCAGTACCAAAAATGATGTCTCTTATGGCATTGATCTTAGCTACTTCTTGCACTGTATTTTCAGCCTCTTGTTTGATCGGCTCTTCTTGATTTTCTTGTGTGTTACTTTCTATACCCATTGATTATGGTAATTTAACTAAGACTAATTTAGTTTAATTTTCTTATTTTTTGTAGTAATTCATCCTTATAAGTTAAACTTATCGGAAGGATCTTATTATTTATTTGCACGTTTTGTTGATTCATCGTCTGTATTTTATCTATCTGTATAATATAAGACCTGTGAATTCTAATAAACCTATTCCTAGGAAGAACTTCTTCTACGCTTTTTAGCTTAGCGTAAGAAATGTGTGTCTTGTCTTTTGTGTGTAACTTGATATAATCACCATATGCTTCAATATAGTAGATATCATTAATATTAAAACTAACCAACAATGAATCAATCTTTAAGAAGAGATTATCGGATTCACTTTGGTTTTGAAGTTCCTTTAAATCCTCTTCAAAAGCGATTTTTTGCTTCTCTTTACTTATACTGTTAAGGTTTCTGTCTTGCTGTATATCAATAGTACGTATGTATTGATCAGTAAAATCGCAAATAAGCCAAATAATGTGATTTTTATCTACCTTTCTGAATAGAAAATCATAATAATCATTAGCACCAAAAAAATCAGATTGAATACAATGATAGGAAAGATCTGTATTTACTTTTTGGTTTTGAAGTACCTCTTCAATACTAGCAACGAAAGGAATTTCATTAAATATATTTTTTGTTTCCTTTAAAGGTTTGATTTCTTCTGTGGAATCAATTATTAAACCTTTGAGATCAAATTTGACCAATTGGAAATATGAATCAATATATTTAAGTTTTTCATTTATTAAGTCCATGACATGATTTCTTTGGTTAAACTTTCAAAAGCGACTTCCACATTTTCACCAGTCTTAGCACTAGTAAAAAGAAGCTTATGATCCCCAACCTTTTCTTCTAGGTCTTTTCTGAAATTAGGAGAGAGTAAATCACTTTTATTTGCTAAACATATCAAAGGCACATTTGATAGTATTTTTCTCAATTCTGCAATCTGTTCATTGAGATTCTCATAAGTGGATGGCCGGGATACATCCATTACATACAATATTCCATGAGCACCTAACTTGTAGGATTGGGGTATTTTGGAAGAGGAAGTTTCTCCAGCAATATCCCAAAGGATTAGTTGAACAGACTTCCCTTCAATGGACATTTCTTTTTTGTCTATCTTAACCCCTATGGTGGTTAAATAATCATCAGAGAACTTTTGATGGACAAATTGTCTTACTAAAGAAGTCTTTCCTACTCCAAAGTGCCCGACCAAAATAACTTTCTTACTGGCCATATAAAAAATTGAATAAGTTTGTTAGATAGCAATGATATGTATTTTGTACGTATGGCACAATTAATTGATTGAGTTATTTCATTAATTCATTTAACTTTTACTTTAACGGGTATTTAGAAAATAAGAAAAATAAACTCATAAAACACTTGTTTCCTAAAATGATTGTTTTTATTATTGCGCTCCCAAAAAAGAAGAAAGTAAAATAAATTTTTTATTTACTTTTTTTAGGGCCTATAGCTCAGCTGGTTAGAGCACTTGACTCATAATCAGGTTAAAGGTAGTGCTTAAGTGACTGAAAGACAAGAGGTTGAGTAGGAAAATAAAATATTTTAATAGCGAAAGCTATTTTTGAGCAATTTTTTCATAAAGTTGAAAAAAACTCAAAATAATGATAATTACATTCAAAATTTTTATAATTTTGATCGTAAGGGCCTATAGCTCAGTTGGTTAGAGCACTTGACTCATAATCAAGGGGTCCCTGGTTCGAGCCCAGGTGGGCCCACATTTTATAAGCTCCTTAATTTAGTTTAAGGGGCTTTTTTTTGTCTAAAAACTAAGCGATTGTATCTGATAATTATAGTTTTCTAAGTATTTCTTATATTTAATCATAAGCTTTCATCTTAAAAGCACCTTTTGAATGAAGTACAACCTAGACGATTTACATTGGCAAGAATTTGAATTACTAACCTTTAAGGTGGTTCAGGCAATCGTGGCTTCTGAAGCTCAATTGATTGACGGAGGAAGTGATAAAGGTAGAGATGTAGTACATTATGGGGGATCACATGATTTTAGAAAAGAATGGTCAGGTAACTGGATATTTCAAACTAAACATAAATCGAAACAAAGCGGATATAAATCTGCTTTGATTTCAGATCTAAGGTTTGAATTAGATAAAGTCTTTATTGAAAATGAATTACCGTGTGATAATTATGTTTTGGTGACAAACAAGACTATTACAGGTGATCTATACGATGATTTGAGTAATGTTTTTGACTCTTTTGTGAAAACAAAGAAGTTAAAGGAAAAGAACTTCGCTATCATAGATTATAGCGATTTTGAGTCATGTATTGAGAAAAGTGATTATTTAAAATGGTCTTATCCTAATATAATAAGTCATCCAGAATTTGAGCTTCTTATTAGGGATGCTAATAAAAATCACTTAAAAGTAAGAAGGCAGGCATGGCTGAAAAGTATTAAACAACAACGAGACAGGTTTGTCTTTACTAATTTTTTTCAATCGGCTAATCAAAAATTAGAAAATTATTCAACTATAATATTATCTGGACCTCCTAAAAGTGGTAAAACATTCAATGCTGAAATATTGGCACTAAATTATTTTAGTAATAGAGATTTTGAGCCTGTTCTAATTGATGATCCAGAGGATATAGAATTAAGCTTTGAAAGTGATCGTAAGCAAATTTTTATCTGTGATGATGCGTTTGGGAAACACTCTTTATCATATAACGCTGAGCAATGGATTACCAAACTAGATCGTATTTTTAATTTAGCAGATGAGTCTCATCTATTCATATTTACAAGTAGAGAGTATATTTTTCGAGCATTTATAAATATTGGTGATCATGAAGCTCAAAATGCCTTAAAGAAGATACTTGTCGAATCGCACAACTATTCTAAGTATGAGAAATTAGCACTTCTTCATAGATATACAATTCAGTCAAAGATTTCAGAATCTGATAAAACAGACATTCTGTCAAATGAATTGGAGATAATTGGACATAAAAACTTCTCGCCTGAAACCATCCGTGCTTTTTTTTATAACATTAAGAATGATTCTGGTGAAACGCAGATTCAACTCTTAAGGCAACATATAAGACAACCTGATGCCTATTTATCTGTTGTTTTTCGTGAGTTAAGTGAAGTGAAAAAAAGTGCTTTATTGTCGGTCTTATGTTCAATTGATAACAAGAAGCAGTCAATAAATGAGAAGTTTGTCGTAATTTGTAAAGATCTTAACATCAATAAAATATTAAACACTAATTTAGAATTTGAAGAATTAGATGATAGTATTTTGAGAATTCTTAAATCTGACAAAACAGAGGAAATTAGTTTTTATCATCCTTCAATGAATGATTATCTGATAAATGAACTTGTCGCTGAACCAACGGGAGTTTTTCGTGAGGTTGTAGTTAAAAATGCAAACCTTCAATTATTGCAACTCAGTTTAGTGAAATCAGTATTAGGTAGTAAGATAAAAAGTAGAAGTATTAAAAGAATTAGCCTTTCTAAGCTGGATATTCCGAGTCTTGAAGTTGGGATTCTTAGGATGCTTAACAATCCAGATTTGAGCCTTCCCAAAGTTGCAATTTTATTTAGATGGTTTCAGGATGAAAATCATTCTATGTATTTAAAGATTTCCGAAAAATCTCTTTTTCAAGCGCTGCGCCAAATTAAAAAAAGTATGCTTGAAGTAGTATGGAGTCAATCGTTCTTTGATCATCATATTGAAGAGCCATGTGATCATTGGTCATATCTAATGGCAACTATAAAAGGAAGTTCTACACCATACAATATGAATCTAAGTAACCAAAAAATAGTGTACCTCGATGATCTTCTGAAATTAAAACAGAAAGAAGATCATTTCTGGGAATTGGTTTTTCGGATTACTAGTTACACATCTTATGATATTATTATTGAAATTATTGGTAAGGACTGGTTAAATAATTTCTTTCTGAAATTAAAATCAGACATAGATAAGTTAGGTAAAGAAGTTTATGGCAATGATTTTCCAGATTTCAAAGAGTACCAAAGAAAGGTGTTACTAAATAATGGTGTAGTGGAAAAGGTTAAAAGCAAACCCACAAATAGTTGGTATCCGAGGTTTTTAGAAGTTAAAAATAGGATGGATGTATTGAAAGAAGCGAAAGGGTCAACTGTCGCTATAAAGATTCTTAATCCTTTAGTGAAATCTTATGAAGCTGTGAAGAAAATGGGAGAATATGCTAAGAATAGGCATAAATTTAATGTTAAAAAAGGTTGGTGGTAAAGGTTGAATTTCAAGCATAAAGCTCAATTTCTCTATAGTGTGTTGATTTAGTAAACTGGACCTAATGATTGTTCAGAGATAATCTTCCCATTCAAGACCAAATCAGGAACTTCCGGTATCATTACTTTAAATTGATTTTGCACAATAGAATCTCGTAGTTCCATTAATAATCTGCCCAGTGCGTTTGTACCAACATAAAAATCTCCATCTGGTACTGCTCCCCATACTTTGTCCTTTTCAGTATATTCAACTATTGATTTGTTTCCAGTATTAAGCAGCTCTTCTGAAAATCTATCGTAATTTTGTAACAGTTTTAATTCAATACAAAGCTTCATAATATTAAACCTATGTCTATTCCAATCCTGTCTACTTTTTTCTATATGTTTTCTACCATACTGTTTAGCAGAAATAGGACTTGAAATATTTAGAATTACCCTCTGGATTTTTGGCTCGTGCGGAAAACGTAAAGCTTGATATAGTGCCTCCGAGTTTTTAATTATTATATCACTTATAAAAATAGGGAAGCCAGGTGCCATATTTGATAATGATCCATATCTTCCTTTAGTACTTTTAAAGGTAATACATTCGTCCTTGTTGGCTATAACGGTCGGACTATGCCAGTCATTACGGTGTGACTATGCCACTCTAAGAGCGTTGTAATTTTAATAAATTTTTATTGATTTATCATTCCT
>CALGOB010000217.1 GCA_937958005.1 uncultured Cyclobacteriaceae bacterium | reverse complement strand
AATTAATTTGTTTGATAAACTTGAGTCAAAAGGAAACAAAGTAACTATAATCATCCTAACGTTATAAACTCTATTATTGAGCTGATATAGTAGGCTTCCTGCAAAAGAAAATAGGCTCATCATTCGGTAAAGCGTATCTTTTAGTTTTTTCTGAACCTAGTTCATCCTGAAATCGATCTGCCGTTACATCAAAACCTGCTTTTCTTAATCTATCAGAATAATCCGTGCCATATAGCCTAACATGATCGCTCTGTCCAAAGGCTTTTTCCCTTTCCTTAGGGCTGGTGATACTAGCATCTTCATAAGTTACTTCAGGTAGCGGGTGAAAAAGTGGGATCTGCATAATGGCCCAGCCACCAGGTTTTAGTACTCTGTAAAGCTCTGTCATAGCCTTATGATCATCAGTTACATGTTCCATCACATGGTTGCAAAATGCTACGTCAAATGTATCGGGTTCAAAAGGAATATCGTGGATATCCATCTTGACCTTAGCCAAAGGGGATTCTATATCTGCCGTGATATAATCCAGTTTTGGAAGAGCATCAAATTTGTTAATAAAGCAGATCTCTGGAGCAACATGCAATACTTTCAATTGATCAGTAAAGAAATTAGTTTTCTCTTTCAAGAATAAATACATCAAACGATGCCTTTCCAATGCAAGGCAGTTAGGGCACAGTGCATTGGATCTGGCTTTTCTGCCATAAGGGAGAAATTTTCTAAATTTTTTTTCACATACTGGGCATTGAACTTTATTGCCAGTATAAAAGACACTTACAATTTTAAGCACCCAATGACTAAATAACTGTAAATATTTTCGAGGAATATTTCTTATCAGAAAACTGATAATTGCTTTCATATCAAACTTATTAACTTAGAAGTGATTTAAACTTTTTGTTTGGAACCGAGAAAATGGGCTTTTGTATAATAATGAAATCGTTTTTTATCAGCATAGCAAAGTTATGATCCTACTTCTTTGCAAATATAAGATTAACTCCTTCATGAACTATATTATTTTAAGGTTAGAGATACTTTTTTAACAAGATATTTGTTTTTAAATGAGGTAAACAAATAAGCTTTTAGCTATTTTAAAAAAGAAGATGAGTAATTATTTAATGGTTTCATGTAATTTTGCCTATCCTATAATAGAAGGTGTTATGCTAAAACCGATCTTATTATCAATATTTATTCTTGTGATGTCTAATGCGCAAGCACAGCGTAAAAAGGATCCAATAGAAAAGTATCTCCCTACTGATAATGTGAATTTTAGAAAAGACGATAACAAAAGGAAGAATGCACCTAAATTCAATTATTATAGACATATCATAAAAAACAAAACCACTAATATCCTTTATGGAAACTCCTGTGCGTTAGAAGCAACTCACAAAATGGGTTTTGAATATGTAGTACAGGCCCCCAAAACACCAGGCAGTACACCAGAATTCAAGAGGCTTTGGAATAACTTTAAGGTCAAGACTAGACTCTTTTTCCTCCGTTCCCCTTTCTGGAAATTCATTCTGAAAGGAAAGCTAAAAAAATGTCGAATAAAATCAGGAGATAAAGTAGGTTAGCGTAGCTGAAAGATAAGTGGTCTAAAAGATTCAATTCGAAGTAATTTGGTTATTTCAGATGCTATTTCGATTCGCAATGAGGTCTTCTTCAAGAGACCTTGTTGCCATTAAATGGGATCATTTAAAAAAATAGGGTGTTGGTGTATGGCCCTATTTAAATCAATTGAATCAAATAAGTACTGTTGCAATCATGAAAAATAAGGTTGCGAAGCTTTAAAAGTAGAGACTAAAAAACGCAAGGTCTCTTGCAGAAGACCTTGCTGAGACTAAAATGATGCGAAATGCATAATTAGTAAATGGACAATCACTAATTCCTAATTAACCACGTTCAGCAAGTCCGCCATTGGGATCGCAATGAGGTCTTCTGCAAGAGACATTGTTGCCATTAAATAGGATCGTTTAAAAAAAAATAGAGTGTTAGTGTATGGCCCTATTTGAATCAAATAAGTATTGTTGTAATCATTAGAAATAAGGTTGCGAAGCTTTAAAAGTAGAGACTAAAAAACGCAAGGTCTCTTGCAGAAGGCCTTGCTTAGACGAAAGTCATCCAAACTATAAATACGAACAAATAAGCATGTTCTAGTTAAATAGGTTATTTTAAAATTGACTTACTACATCCATTTATTGACCTTTGGTGTAAAAAAAACAGATAACCTACGCTCCATTCTCTTTTAATATTCAATCATTATTTAGATTACCATTTTGTTAACGTGCTTTAAGTGACTTTTATGTTTACTTAAGACTTACTCCTCATATTAAGCTTATTAAAATGACCAAAGCGACAGTATCAATAATACAGCATAGTCCAGTTTATTTGGACAAAACCAAAAGTGTAGATAAAGCGATTTCTTTACTAGAGGAAGCAGCTAAGAAAGGAAGTCAGTTGGCAGTATTTGGTGAGTCATGGCTAAGTGGTTACCCAGCATGGCTAGATTACTGTCCAGAGGCGGGGTTGTGGGGGCATGATCCTGTAAAAGAAATTTTCTATCAGACTTATCAGAATAGCGTATCTGTAGATGGAGAGGAAATAGCTATTATAAAAAATGCCGCTAGAGATTTAAAAATCAATGTTTCTATAGGAATAAACGAGATTGTCAATCAGGGTTCTGCTAATAAATCTATTTTTAATACACTTTTATTTATTGATAAAGCAGGCAATCTAGCCAATCACCATAGAAAGTTAATGCCTACTTATACTGAAAGAATAGTTTATGGTCATGGCGACGGTCAAGGTCTAAAGAGTGTGGATACAAACATTGGTAAAGTAAGCGGGTTAATTTGTTGGGAACACTGGATGCCTTTAACTAGACAAGCCATGCATAACAGTGGGGAAGATATTCACCTAGCTGTATGGCCTAAAGTACATGAAATGCACCAAGTTGCTAGTAGGCAATATGCTTTTGAGGGCAGGTGTTTTGTATTAGCTGCTGGGCAAATCCTTAGAAAGAAAGACTTACCAAGTATATTGGATACTACTGGTATTCCAGATGATCCTGAGTATTTGATCTTGAATGGAGGTAGTACTATTATTAGACCAAATGGATTTTACTTAACTGAACCGCTTTGGGATCAGGAAGCAGTCATCACAGCGGAGATAGACTTATCTGAAAATATAAAGGAAAGTATGACATTGGACGTTACAGGTCATTACCAAAGAAATGATGTATTCGATTTTAAGGTCAATAGTGACAGAAACACATAAAATTAGATGATCTCCTGTTTTTTTTGTAATGATGCTTACAATAACTCAATTTTAGGGTTTGAATTAAAGACAAAATTGTGAAAAACTCGTCTTATATATAAGACAACTTAAAAATACAGTTAGCATATGAAAGCAATTTGGAACGATCAGGTAATAGCAGAGAGTAATGACACCATAGTAGTTGAAAACAATCATTATTTCCCTGCAGAATCTATTAAAAAGGAGTTTTTTTCAGAGAGTAAAACGAATTCGGTTTGTCATTGGAAAGGAACAGCAAACTATTTTAGTTTGAATGTAGATGGTAAGGAGAATAAAGATGCAGCTTGGTATTACCCTGAGACAAGTGAATTGGCAAAAAACATAAAAGGTCACATTGCATTTTGGAAAGGTGTGAGAATAGAAAAGTAATATATACCCAAAAGTGATTTAAAAACGCTGACATTAAGTTGGCGTTTTTTTATGATCCCTTGCTAAATGTTTAGATTCTTGTTTGGCTCAATCAACATACAGTTCAATTTGATATGAAGACTGTTCTCCCCTTCACTGACCTAGGTTGCGCCCCCTTATCAATCGTTGTTTTTTCCATTAACACATATTGCTAGCTCATCTAAAGCTATGAGTAGTATTTCTATTTCTTCTTCTGAAAGTGTAGGAAAAATTTCTTCCTTGTTTAAAACAATGTCTTTTTGCAATTCCCTTACTTGCTCTAATCTATCTTTAATTGGAAAATATTACTTAGAGGTAGCCTAGTATATTGGATTGGTTATGCTTGTGGAAGCGATTTAATAACTTAATACTCTTCATTCAATAATTTAATTTCCTACACAATAACATTCTAAAGATATTTTATAAACGTAGTCTTTTACTTTATTCTGCTTCACTAAAGTGTTAGTTACACTCTAAATACATTTTCATTCTGGTTCTCCCTATTTTATTAATGAACCAACCCCGACCCAAGGGTACGGGGTATCTATGGGCAATAATTTAATGATAGACTCAAGAGTCGGGGAATTAATATCCCTTAGGGATTAAACCCGAATGATGCAATAGAAATTTGATGCAAACCATAACTAACAGTCATTTAGCCACTTAAATCCTAATTTCCTACTTACCATAATGGAGACTATGTCTGCGTTGCAAATCAGAATTTAGGCAGCTATCTAACAGCCATTTATGATTTTCTCTTAAAAGTCTAATGCATCATTCGGGTTAAAACTTAATATCCTAAGATTTCTTATTTATTCTATAAGCTGTCGAGTACAGGAATTTCTAGGTCTGCAGTATATGGTAAACTATTCATTTTATTTCCAAGAATTACCTTTGTCTGTTTTTGAGACAATAAGTATGAACAATTGCTCTTTAAAATCATAGCTCTTACTATTGAGTAAATACTTTTCATTTTAAGAGTACTCAACCTCTTATTCGCTTGTGTTATCAGCCGATTTTTTAACTTATTTTGAAGCTTCTCAATAGAGCCCATAGGGATAAAACTAAAATCTTCATGGCAAGAAATTTCCTTTTTGAAAATACCAACACCAAGTTCTCCAATAACCTTAATAAGCTGGTTTTTTTCTTTCACTGAAAAATCAGAAAACAATTCACTTTCTGATCTAACAACTGATTGAATTAGTCGAAATGAAGTTATCAATTCAATCCTTCTTTTTAATGAAAACCCATTTTTCACAGGAGTTGTTAAAGTTCCAGCACTCAAGATACTTTTTTTAGAATACGATTTAGAAATACTCGGTTTTTTCATCCTTTAAACTTTAAGGGATACGTTCTTAAACAGATCGGAATAAAACATTAAATGGTTGCGTAATCAAATTGCTGACATAATCTATTACATCCATTTATCATTAATTTGGTATAATTTCTAAATTATATCTATTTCAATTTTTAGATAATGAGCGCCATAAATAAAATACGGTATAGGATTCCCAACCACCTAACGGTAAAAGAAATTGAATTACTTCCTCTTTAGTAGGCTTTCTATCCAATTCCATGAATTTTCTTACCGCAGCCTGCAGTCCGGTATCACCATGTGTTATACAGTCCATTCTTCCCAAAGATTTCATCAGGACATAGTTTGCACTCCACTCACCTATTCCTCTGATTTGACATAGTTTGTTAACCATTTCTTGAGTAGTGGTTAGACTCATCAGTTCCTCTTTACTATAAGACCCTTCCACAAATAAAGAGGCGATTCCAATAAGGTATTCTGCTTTACGATGGCTAAATTGTTTTTCTCTTAAACCATCAACTGTTAACTGACTGATCTGAAGTGGTGTTGGGAAAGTATAGTATGTCACACCTTCGAATTCAGTTTTATTATCGCACAACTCAACAAGTCGTCTTTTGAGAGAATAAGCAAAAGTTAAATTAATCTGTTGACCAATGATGGACCAGCATAGTGCTTCAAATAGGTCCGGTATAGCCACTAACCTTAAGCCTTTAAACTTGTTTAGCATTTCTGCTAAAATGGTCTTCTCTCCTTTTTGATAAAAGGGAAGAAGGTCTCTTTCTAAATCAAACCAATCAGTTACAAACTGTTTGATAATCTTTTCGTCAGATATATCTACCTTTTCTCGAAAAGTATTGATTATCAGATTATTGCCTTCTTCATTTATTTGTATCAAATAGATTTGATTATTAATGATGAGTGCTTTTCTCACCCATTGTTTATTCACTTCATAAAGAACATCATCATATCCTCTATCTAAAAAATATAGGCTTTCAGAGAAATCATAATAATTGGGTTTCTTTAATTTGATTAAGTGCATGACGAAATATACACAAAATCACTTGTTGGAAAGCCAACGAACCCTTTTAATTCAATCCTTTAATCCGAATAATCGAGTGCCCAACTAGGGAGATAATTATTTGAAAAGCTAAACAGTTGACGATCAACGTACTTGATTCTGTGTGAATTTTGGGATCGCTCTGATGCACAAAAAAGCTGGAAATTCCATTAACTCATTATAATGTCTAGGGTCTAGCGCTTCAAATTCTTTGGTTGGTAAGGGTTCCACCAATTTATCTATCAAGAAGCCATTTGCTGTTAGGGGCGTTATGCAATCGTGTAGTGACCTTCTGAAACTATTTACCTCAACTGGGATACCGAATCCGTTCCAGATACATTTTACAGGTTCTATCTCAAAATACTTAGTAGAATTGTAATAAGTGTATTCAAAGAAAGGGTGTTCAATGGAGATTATTAAATAACCTGATGGTTTTAATACTCTATTAAATTCCTGGAAGGCAGTGTCCCAATTTTGTAAGTAATGCATGGCCAAGGCACAAATAACTACATCATAAGAGTTTGGAGCTACTTCTGTTAAAGGGTGTGACAAATCATGAACGAAGAAAGAACTCTTTTTTCTATGTCCTTTGTTCCGTTCTTTGGCCAATTTGATCATGCTTGGACTCATATCAAAACCTGTTACGTGAGCTCCTTGTTCAAGAAGAGTTTCTGCATATTTACCTGGACCACATGCAGCGTCCAAAATAACTTTTCCTTGTATTTCAGGGATTAAGTTAAGGGTATTAGGTCTATCATAATAGGCATTGTGTGGCTTATGGTCTATTTTGGCATTGTAATGTTCCGCGAGCTTTTCATAAGCTGCAAGTATTTTTTTCTTACTCATTGATTTAGTTTTTTATTCTTATTTGTCAACATAAAATGACAAGCACAAATATCAAACGAATGAGTTAAAGGACAACTTGATCCAAATCAAGAAAGAATGGATCCTCTAACATTTTGGATGCAAAAGATTAGAAGACCCATTTGGGACCACTTTACTTCTTGTCTCTAAAGAATATCTTGCTTACAACCTTCCATTCTCCATTTATCTTCAACAAACTCATGTAATCTGTAAAAGAAAATGAACTATATTTTATTTTGAGAACTGCATTTGCAGCATTCCCACTTACAGATATTGAGGCAATACTTGTTTCTCTATTTTGCTTAGGGTCAGGTTTTATTACTCTCTTAAAAAAATCAATTGCGTTTACTTCTTGATAAGATCCATTTTTGATGTACTTCATTCTTGCATCTTTATGAAATGCTTTTTTTATTGTTTCAAAGTCATTGTTGGTCCCTCCATCTAAATAATAAGAAACAGTTTTTTTGACAAGTTCCTCATCACTTTGTTGTGCCAGTAAGAAACTGGTAGACATTATGCAGTCGATTAAAATCAAAGTTATTTTTTTTCATAGTCTTTATTTTTTATTTGATACCAAATTACCTTTAGAACTTCGTGTATCTTCCTGTTTATTTTCCACTCTCATGCGTTAAAAAGCCTTTGAATAGCGCTGTTACTCCTTCATTTTTTGGCTTTGAGAATAAAAAATAAACTAAGTAATCTAATCCGAACTTTTAAAGCTAAATTGGTATGAGTTATTACTTCAATGATAAAATAACCGCGATCAATGCAGGTAATTAATTATAATCTAGAAGTACAGAATTATAATCTCGAACTGTTGGTTCTACTTTATAGTGGTTCTATAATTAGCAGGTGTTATTCCTGTAATTTTTTTAAAGGTAGTATAGAAGGTTGATTTTGCATTAAAACCGCATGCATAGTCAATAGCTTCTGTTGTATAAGAAGAGTTGGTTTCCAATAATCTTTTAGCCGCATCTATTCGGTATTCATTGATAAATAGATTAAAGCTTTTCCCTAAATTGTCATTTAAAAATTACTAGTATCCAAGTAAATAATTTAATGTATTTCCTACCCGAAACTTCTACTTTTAGATCTTCATGCAAGAGGGTTAGCCTGTCAAAAACCCTGGCAGAGCCGCGATGGCGTACTGTGTTGTTTTTGACCGCCAAGCGGCCTTGTAGATTTTTTTGGTTCTGTTTTTTCAGGGGTCCGCCCCCGCGGCATGGAAAAAATGAACAAGCCTCTAATTTTAGGAATACTCAATTGTAGGGGGTGTTTTTCAGGATAAGGTAAAACCCTTATTTAAATTGACTCAGGAGACATTTTTCTTAAATTTGAAATTTAGTTGG
>CALGOB010000216.1 GCA_937958005.1 uncultured Cyclobacteriaceae bacterium | reverse complement strand
GAGTAGTTTCTACAGACCATGTTCACATGCACATTGAATACCGTCCTTCTCAATCGTTAAGTGATATCATTAAAAAGCTGAAAGGAAGAAGTTCAAGGAAATTACAGCAAGAATATCCAGAGCTAAAATCACGTTATTGGGATCGTCATTTTTGGGCAATAGGTTATGGTTGTTGGAATACTGGCAATATAACCGATGAAATGGTTAATGAGTATTTGGAACATCATAGACAGCCAAACGATAACGGCAGCTCGAACTTTATTTTGGAATAGAGGCCACTGTTCGACTTTGAGTCGACTCGTTGAAACTATGGACTTTCAGTCCATAGTGGTTCATTTTTCTAATATTTATCTGCCCAAATGAGAACCTCGAAAAATTCGGGTTAATACCTGAAAGATACTAATTCTTCTTTTCAGATTTTAGTACAGGAAATGAAACAGACTAATATTATAAATGAATAGACAAAAAAGCATAGGGAGCAGGAGATAAGAAACTATTTTAAAAATATAAGGAAGAATGCTTGGTGAAAGTAGATAAAATGGGAATATGTCTAATTAATTCTTTACTGTCAGTAATGGCGCAGCCATAAGGATTAATTTACCTAGACTTGTCTGCGTTAATTCCTAAGGGATATAAATTTCCCTGATCGGGTTACCCTACTCTTCAGCAAGCGCCGTAGCTTTTTAAGCAGAGGAACTGGGTTGGTTCTTAACCACTTAAACCCTACTCACCATAATGGAGACTATGTCTGCGTTGCAAATCAGAATTTAAGCAGCTATCTAACAGCCATTTATGATTTTCTCTTAAAAGCCTAATGCATCATTCGGGTTATATTTCGATTCTTTTACTTTATACTGTAAAAGGTACACTTCATCTAGGTTAAATCCCGTTTTAGTTATTTTTTCGAAATATGATGCAACCTTTTGTCTAAATTGTTGTCTATCATAACAACTACACATTAAAATAAGGTCATGCTCAAAAATTTTTTAAAACTCACCTTTAGGAATCTCCTTAAGAATAAAACGTATGTTATTATCAATATTTTAGGCCTTGGACTATCCTTGGCTTGCTGTATTGTAGCTTATCTTAATTATGATTTCGGTACCTCTTATGATAAACAACATATCAATAGAGATAAAATATTCAAAATTCAATCTAATAAGAAGGTTGAGAATTCCAAAGTACCCTATGGAATTACACCTTTAGCATTAGGTACTGCTTTAGATGGGAAGTCTAGTGCAATTTCAAGGCAATCCAGATATGGAGGACTTAATTTTTCGGTCTTAAAGCAAAATAGAGCACTTAATAAATATTTTGGGTTTGTAGACGAAGAATTTTTGAACATGTTTACATTTCCTTTAAAGTATGGAAATAAAAGTGCTATTAATAAGAAAGGAACAGCAATTATCAGCCTTGAACTTTCAGAGATATTATACGGGGAAGGCGTTGATCCTGTAGGAAATTTTATGGAAGCCTCTGTAGATGGTAAGAAAGTTTCTTTTGCAATAGGAGGTGTTTTAGAAAAAATTCCTCAAAACTGTAGTATGCAGTTCCAAGGTATAGTAAATTTTGAACACTATCTTGATTTTCAAAAACTGGAACCGCTTAATTGGAAAAGATTTGTTGCAGGGACGTATGTTATGTTAGATGATCCTACAAGGACAACAGATGTATTGAAAACGCTCCAATCATTTATTCCGATACAAAATGCAGCAAGAAAAGATTGGCTTGTCAGTGATTTTTATTTGGAACCTTTAACCACCATGGCTTATAGTGCAAGAGATGTTCGCGCTAACTGGGGTGTATGGTCTGCCCCTCACCCCATGGCAATCATAGTTCCTCCTGTAATGGCTATCCTTATGCTTTTGGTTGCCTGTTTCAATTTTACTAATACATCTATCGCTATTTCGAGTAGAAGGCTGAAGGAGATTGGTGTGAGAAAAGTGATGGGTAGTAGAAGAGGACAGTTAATTGCTCAATTTATGGGTGAAAACTTATTACTTTGTTTAATTTCTCTAATAATAGGAGTACTATTTGCGATTTGGCTTGTGCCTGCCTATAGTTCTATGTGGGAAGGAATGACACTTCGGTTTAGCTTACTAGAAGATTTTAAACTTCTCTTATTTTTATTTGGCTTGTTATTGTTTACTGCAGTTATAGCTGGTGCCTACCCGTCACTTTATATCAGTAAATTTGACTCAGTAACCATATTAAAAGGAACTACTAAGGTTGGAAAAATTAACTGGTTGTCCTATGCATTGTTAACGACCCAATATACTTTAACTATTCTAGCGTTAATTGCCAGTGTTGCGTTTGCTAGAAATGCGATTTATCAGCAGAATAAAAATTTAGGATTCAATAAAGAATCCATTGTCTATGTTGAATTTGATAAACCAGAAGAAGGTCTTGCCCTTAAAAATGCTATCAATAGACAGTCTTATGTAAAATCTGCAATTCTATCTAATCAACATGTTGGATCTTGGACTTATTCTAGAACTTTAAAAAATCAAGAGAAAGAAAGATCTGTTGATATGTTTGGATTAGGTTTAGGTTACATAGAAACTATGGATTTACAAGTTTTGAAAGGAAGGTCTTTTACAAAAGACAATGAAGAAACGGACAAAAGGAACTCAATAGTTGTAAATGAGAAATTAGTTGAATCTTTTGGGTGGGAAAACCCAATAGGCCAGAGAGTTACAATTGGTGATACGGTACGGTTAAATGTCGTAGGTGTGGTCAAAGATTTTTATTACAATGGATTTTTTGGAGAAATAGAACCTATTGGCATAAGATTATCCAATGACGATACGGCTGATTATCTAATCGTAAAAGCAAACAGTAGTGATTTGAAATCTGCAATGACTGATTTAGAAAATGCATGGGAAACAATAAATCCAAATACACCTTTCGATGGGGAATATCAAGATGAGCTTTTAAGTGAATCTTTAGATGTTAATAAAAACATCGTAATCATTTTTTCATTTTTAGGGATATTATCAGTGATACTTTCAGCTATTGGAATGTTTACTTTGGTATCATTGAATATTATTAGAAGAGTGAAAGAAATAGGTGTTCGAAAGGTTTTGGGAGCCAATATTCCAAATATTATTTTATTACTGAACAAAGTGTTTATCATCGTGTTAGTGATCGCAACCCTATTAGGCTCATTGGCCGCTTATGTCTTAATTAATGGTTTAATGAGCTCTATCTATGCTTATTATCAGCCAATAGATTTTGTAACTATTATGTTACCTATATTCGCCGTTTTTGGGATATCCTTGATAATCTCAAGTTTCCGAATTTTGGGTACTGCTCAAAGAAACCCAGTAGAATCTCTCAGGTATGAATAAACTTCGGTAGGTATAAAATTTCAATTGTCTTCAATTTTCGATGACCGAACGAATAGCAATATTAGTTCGGTCTTTTTATAGAAACCTTTTAGACTAAAACTCACATTAAAAAATTGTAAATAGCAGTTATATAGTTGCTAAAATTTTCATTTATTTAGCAGACACTGCCTCTCCATTATGGTAAATTAGGACTTAAGCCGCTAGATGACTTTTATTATTCCGATAGCTAATAAAGGTGATTTTATATGAAGTTAAAATCTGTTATTCAAATATAATTTCTAGAGGGCAGGAGGCTCATATTTAGAATTGAGTATCCCAAATGGTAAAAAAAGAGAGTTACTAATAAGTGAACACGATTACAACATAATCCTACTTTGTCATCTTAGAGAAAAGTAGATACTTCATGCCTTTGGCTGTGTCTTCACAGCCAACCTTTACAATCTGTCAAAGCCAGGAAACAGATTGGGGTATTTTATTAAGATGACAAAGTAGGAATAATGTATTCTTTTAAGCAGAATAAAAATAAAAATTTTGAAATAACCAAAAACTCAATTAATACGGACTTAGAGCATTTTTAAAAATAAACTCTGGTTAAATATTCTTAAAAATAGCTGGATAGTTTAAACTTTGTAGTTGATCAAAAAAACAATGTTTATGCAGTCGAGCTACACCCCACTCACTACCTAGCAGTGGGAAGTTATACAAAATATTTTACCCCCGAAACAAAAAGGGAAATATGAATTAAGGGCTATTGTCGATGCTATCTTGTGGCAA
>CALGOB010000215.1 GCA_937958005.1 uncultured Cyclobacteriaceae bacterium | reverse complement strand
GTGTTAAGCTTTAAACAACCAGTATTGGTGAGACTAAAAAACGCAAGGTCTCTTGCAGAAGACCTTGCTTAGACGAAGCCTTAAATAGATCAATTGATTAAACTGATTATCAACTTAAACTCCCTATTTCGCTTATTGATTTAAGTACTTAATAAATATGATCTATTGATTTCCAAAATGCCAGATTCGCAATCAGGTCTTCTGCAAGAGACCATGTTGCCTTTTAGATGAGCTACAGATAGGATGGGATCATGAAAAATAAGGTGTCAAGCTTTAATCAGACAGGATTGGTGAGAATAAAAACGCAAGGTCTCTTGCAGAAGACCTTGCTTAGACGAAAGAATATTTAACCAGAGTTTATTTTTAAACATGCTCTTAGAGCTTTATTCATTATGATCATCAAACCCAGTTTATTTTTCTAACGCTTAAGATTTCACCGTTCCATTCTTGATCAACTGAACATAAAAGCGAATAGCATTTTCAAAATCTTGAACAGGTATTCTCTCATTTAACCCATGAATGGATTTGATATTCTCAGGATTAATGGTGATAGTAGCGAAGCGATATATATTCTCTGACACTTCTTCAAAATGTCTTGAGTCTGTCGCAGCTATTACTAAGTAAGGACTTACCAATATATCAGGGTAAATCTCCGCAATAGTTTCGTGGATTTTTTGATAACCAAATGAATCTATATTGGATACTTTAGATGGTTCA
Organism: uncultured Cyclobacteriaceae bacterium; assembly: GCA_937958005.1. Classification (GTDB taxonomy): domain Bacteria; phylum Bacteroidota; class Bacteroidia; order Cytophagales; family Cyclobacteriaceae; genus JANSWY01. The sequence continues at coordinate 10,718 of CALGOB010000215.1, read as the reverse complement.
GAATTAAAGCTCCCAAGTGTTATTTTAATGCGGTCATCAGCAATTAGATTTTTTACCCGGTCTTTTACTTGAGCAACTGTTGTTTCTGGAATAATTCTAAAATTGATAGTTGCACTGGCCGATAGGGGGATTATATTTTCTTTAACGCCACTATTAAAAATAGTGGGAGATGTGGTTGTACGGATGAGTGCATTTCCAGATGTGCTTGCTTCATAAGTACTAATAATTAATGGTTCGAACAACGCCTGATTTGAAAAAGCTAATTTATTGATAAAGGTCATTTCTGGTCCCAGCTGTTCAATAAACCCCTTCATTGGCTTGGTTATCTTCGCGGGAAAAGGGTTATTTTTCACTTTTGCTATGGCAGTAGCCAACACATCAATGGCAGTTTCTTTTTCAGGCATAGAAGAGTGACCTCCTTCTAGTTTTACAGTTAAATCAAGAGACACAGAACCTTTTTCAGCTATACCAATCAAAGCCACATCCTTTTTAATCCCCGGTATCAATCCTCTCACGATACTTCCCCCTTCATCTAGTACAAACTCTGCTCTTACCCCTTGTTCTTTTAAATAACGTGCAATCGTTTTGGCTCCTGCCTCACCGCCTAATTCTTCATCGTGGCCAAAAGACAAGTAGATGCTTCTATCAGGTTTAAAACCTTCTTTCAACAATAATTCAACAGCCTCCATAATGCTGATCACTCCTACTTTATCGTCGAGGGTTCCTCTTCCCCAGATGGTATCCTGCTTTATTTCACCACCAAAAGGCTCCCTTCTCCAGTCTGTCTTGTTAGCTTCTATCACTGGCACCACATCTAAATGCCCCATGAGGATAATAGGTTTTAAACTGGGATCTATTCCTTTCCATTGATATAAAAAGCTATAGGAATTAAATACTTTCTTTTCCAATAGGGAATCTACCATTGGATAACTCTCTTTAAGAAATGTGTTGAATAAATCAAACTGGGTAGAATCAAAATCTATTGAATTTTCAGGTGACACCGTTTGAATTTTAATCGCTTTTTGAAAATTTTCAACTGCACTTTTGTCAATTCGGATAGGGGTGATAGACTGCGCGGTAATTTGTTTGGAACCAAACGTAACAAAATTAAATGCTAGGTAGACTACCACTAATAATAACCCAATAAAAAACAACCATCCTATCTTTTTAAACACTTTCATGTGTAGCTATCTATTTTTCAATTTCTAAAAATAAACATTTGCAGATAGAGATGTATCTTTTAGACTATAAAAGGTGTTGACTCAAGGACAAAATCCTAGTCATTAACTCCCTATATAGTACCTCTGTTGAGTAGCTTTGGCACTCAAGGAAGCAACATGGAAATAAGATCATTTTGGGATTAATTTTTATATAGAAAAGTCAAATAATAAATTCTTATTTTAGACCTTATCACGGTTTATTTATTATAGCTTTTTATTTACAAATATCGCCTTGATCTGTATCCCCACAGATCACTTAAACTAGAGAAGTTGATCACATATGTTAGGTATACAAAATCAACTGTGATAATCTTTATTAGAGATTATTCAGGTAAAACCACTAACATTGTATTTCAATAGATCAAGATGAACAAAGGAAAAATCACTTACTATTACGATGCTCTATGCGGCTGGTGCTACGGGTTTAGTTCAGTTATGTCTCAGCTACATCATCACTATAAAGATGATCTAACATTTGATGTGGTTAGTGGTGGACTATTTCTAGGAAATAGAGTAGGTCCCATCAATGAAATAGCTCCCTATATAAAAGAAGGCGCATACAAAACAGTAGAGTCTACAACAGGTGTAACGTTTGGTGAAAAGTTCTTGAAAAAATTAGCCAGTGGAAAAGACCTTATTCTTGATTCCCATTTAGCTGCTGTTGCCATGAGTATTGTAAAAGATAAGAAACCTGAAGAATCCATCAAGTTCTCCTCTTTGCTGAAGAAAGCAGTTTATGATGACGGCATCAATCCTGTAGAACAATCAGCCTATTCTGCTTATGCAGCTGAGATAGGAATTGAGGCAAGGGAATTTAATAAAAGTATGTCTGATGAGTTATATCATCAAAAAGCACTCAAAGAATTTGAAGATTTTAGTAAAAATTCTAGTAGTGGTTTTCCTACAGTTACTTTAACTGTAAATCAAAATGAGGTGATCATTGCAAGAGGTTACACACCTTTTAATGAGTTAAAAGAAAGATTAGATTACTATTTAAGTTAAAAATCGCCGGGTAATATTGAGGACAAAATTACCCAGCGAAATTCAATTGTAATTATTCATCCTTTAAACACTCCGCAGAGTTTAAAAGTGCTGTTTTAATGGTATGATAGCTCACCGTTAAAATAGAAATAATGATCAAAAGAAGCGCTGGTACTAAAAAGAGTGTTCAGGAAAGATTAATCTTTAAAGCAAAATTATCAAGCCATGTATTCATTAAACACCATGAAACAGGCAGTGAAATCAAAATAGCAAGACCTACTAATTTTAAAAAGCCTTTTGTCATGAGTAACCAAAGACTCCCAAAACTAGCACCTAGCACCTTTCCTACACTTACTCCTTTCAGTCTTGTACTCGTGATAAAAGAAGCTAAACCAAATAAACCTAAGCACGCTACTATAAAAACTGATGTCAGCCTTAGCTGGTTACAGCCATTTGCACAAGGCTTATGGAGGCAAACACCCAAGGATCTAGGTTGTCAACCGATAAGTTAAAAGAACTAAGGGGATTACAAGTGTTTGGGATCCAGATGAATGAACTATGGTCTTTTGTACATAAGAAGGAACATTAGCGTTGGGTTAGATAGCAGATGACCCTCTCCACCGCTTGGTCATTGCCCACCATATTGGGGGTAGGGATAAAAATGCTGCAAAGAAATTCTGGGATAAAATTCCACATACTTTACGAAACTCCAGCTTTTAAACCGATGATTGGGAAGTCTACAAAAGTATTGTCCCAATAGGACAACATAAAGTAGGAAAAGAACTAACCTTTTATATTGAAGGGTTCAATACTATTAACTCGACCTGTATTAATCTATATTTTTCAGTATATAATAAATTGATTTTCATTTAATCCCTAAGGGATATTAATTCCCCGACTCGAGTCGATCATTAAATTATTGCCCATAGATACCCCGTACCCTTGGGTCGGGGTTGGTTCATTTAAAAATAACTCCTTGTCGTTTAAATGCCGTCGGGTTAATACAATCAGGGCAAGGGTTAGTAGGCTTGTTAGAAAACCACTGCCCTTTTCTAAGTATGATAAATGGCATAACTTGATCATGCTATAGCACTACATATGATACACCGCCGGCTTTTAACGCACTACAATGAAAAATTAACAGGAAGATAAACGGTGTTTTATGCAAATTTATATTTGCCATGCCTTAAAAATACTCACCATAGCGATGCTATGCTTGTGTTTTTTGTCCCAGCACGAAACCGCTTTGTCAAAATCAAATTTACTAAAATATCTTATACGTCTCTATAAACATAAATTGGTATTCTATCTAAATTGATTTAACCCGAATAATTCGGGGTATCCCTTTAGTTTCACATCATATAATTAACAAATTTGGTCTTGAACATTACCTTGGCCGTATAGTAATGGCCTATGACGTACTCAATAAGTTTGCCCATTTCCCTACCTTGTCCAAGATGAGCTGAGGTGAGACCGGTCTGGTTGGCAGGATGGTCAGGGGGTTACCTGACAAGATATCTGGCAAACCCTATGTAATGGATCGCAACTTTGATAGTTTTCCCTTGTTCAAAGAGTTACTTGCCCTAGACCCTAATGCCCAATTATGTACCCGCCTGTCCAGTAGGTCAAATTTTTATAAACAGGCCATAGCCTGTGAAAAAGATGGTTGCCTGATGAAATGGTTTTCCACAAAACAGGAAAAGGCTACCTGTTTGCAAAAGGGACTGGACACTGGGCCACTTACCTTTCGGGTTACCAAAGTAATACTCGGTACTGGCGAGGTTGAAATATTGGTAAGTACCCTTTTAGAGATGAAAACCTACAGCAAAGCAGACCTTGCAGGATTGTATAGTTTACGTTGGGGCATTGAAGAAGAATTCAATGACCTAAAACCCAAGATGAAACTTGAATACTTTGGTTGCAAGAAAGTACAAGGGGTTTACCAAGAGTTCTATGCCCATATTTTTATAATGGACCTAGTAGGCCTGCAAGGAGTGGTTGCCCGTCAACAAAAAAACCAAAGGAAGAAAGTACAGTTATACCTACAACTGGAAAAACGGCTACCGTTTTATACGCGAAACAATTGTTGGTATCCTATCATAAATCAAACGGGTTCTACATTTGACAGGTGAACTTAGTGAACGTTTCGCCAAATCGCCCATAGCCATAAAACCAGACTGTAAATTCAACAGGGATATGCGCTGGACCCAGATAGAGACCAAGAAGACCCACTACAATAAACAAGAAAAATTATCTGAGGATAATCTAAGAAAAGTACAACATAAATATCGCACATTTCAATAAGGCAAAAGGAACATTCCTTAGGGTTAAGGGGATTGATATGGAAAAAAAATCAATAAAACCGAAGAACGTTTGGGAACTGGTCAAATTGAATGCCAACAAATGAAAATCAGTTAAAAAAAAGTTTAAGTTAAGTGCATTGCCCGCGCACCCCGCTAAATGATCACTGCGACACATACTGTGTCAACCCACCTAAACCCATAAAGATGAATATCTTTTTTCTCGGATATTAGTAATACTTTTTTTAAAAATTAATTTGAATTTCAGGTCAATACTTAGCAAGAAAAGAAGAAGCACCTACTCTATACAAAAACCAATTTTAGTAATATATAGCAGATCTAGCAACACTTTCAAAACAGCATATTTTAATATTCATAATTACCCAACTTTCATTGCTTTCCAAGTAAAAGTAGCCAGTAATGCACCTGATATGGGTGCAATTATGTAAAGCCAAAGTGAATCTATATTTCCTGAAATTAGTGCAGGCGCAATAGACCTTGCAGGATTCATAGATGCTCCGCAAATGGGGCCAGCAAACATGGCCTCCAGCAAAACAATTCCTCCTACCACTACTCCAGTTAATCTGTCTACTTCTTTGTTACCACTCACTAACAAAATAACCAGCATCAAAATATATGTAAGTACTATTTCTAAAACAAGTGACTGAAATTCTGAACCTTGCGGTAAAGTAGATCCTAAAGTCAGGTGACTAGCAAAGAGTAATTTTAGAAGTAAAGAGGCTGCAAAAGCGCCCAACAACTGTGAAATAATATAAGGGATTAATTGCTTTTTCTCTAATGAACCTGTAAAGATAAAAGCGATGGAAACTGCAGGGTTGATATGCGCTCCTGAGATACTCCCAAAAGCATAAATCATTCCCATTACTATCAAACCAAAGGTAATAGCAATACCAGCATGACCTATAATTCCATTAGAAATATCATTAATTACAATAGCTCCAGTGCCACAAAACACCATCATAAATGTCCCAATTGCTTCTGCTAAATAACGCCTCATCTTAATCTAGTAAAAGACTTATAGTGTATAACATTTCTCTTCCTATCTGACGGCATCTTTCATTGTATTTTTCACTTTCTTGAGGTGTATCATCAAAAGCTTTAGGGTCATCATATGGAAGTGAGAGCCTAAAGTCTGCCCCCATCACAATTGGACATTTTTCATCAGCATCAGTACAAACCATGATAGCCCCAAAACGAGACTTTGGATTAGGGTCTTCATCATATCTGGTAGAAAATGCCAGATAGTTATCCATATCAGTATTCCACCTGATTTGGTATTTTGGGTTCATTGAATCGAGTTCTTTGGTGGTAACTTCAAAACCAGCTTTTTTGATTGCCTTTACAGCTCTTGGATTGAATGCAGTAGCTTCAGTTCCGCCAGAAAAAGTATGTATTTTAGATAATCCAAAGTAATCTGCCCCAACAGCCAACCACAATTGTCCTAAATGGCTTCTGCGTGAATTGTGAGTACAAATAACTATCAGTTTTGGCTCCTCTCCTTTATCGTATTTATCACTTATATAATTACTTAAAGCTTCCAACTCTTTTTTTCTCTTACCTGGGATTGTGTCAAATTCCTCTTCTAGTTGTTGGCAATAATTAGCAATATGATCAAACATAGTTTTACTTTTTTTTGAAGCTAAGAATACAATGTTAATTCACATATAGCAATATTGCTATATAAAAGAATTAAATTTAGTAGATATTATTTTATAATAGGGTTTATCACGGTAGAATGATTATGGTTACTTTGTTACCTTTTTGCTTAATTTTATCAACAAATAATTAGTAATTATGAATTCATCATTACTTTAACAGGCTCAGAAAAGTGAAATTTAGAAGGAGTTTTATCTATGCAAAAACCAACCGTGATAATGTCTAATTTATTGTTGAGAAGATATCAATAGCTATTCAATATCCTTAAAAGCCAAGTTTTAGCACTTTCCGAATTTGAATAAACAGGCTCTTTGAAAGTATGTTTTCCACTCACATAAATTAACCTTTGGTGTTTCATTGTTTCCAAAGCTTTCTGCAGTTTTGTTGAAATTATTAAGTACATCATGGCGAAATTTGGATTTATAGGTATTGGTAAAATTGCTTCAGCAGTAGTAGAAGGTTTTTGTACCTCACAACTTAAGGAGCTAGAAATCTTTGTTTCTCCAAGGGGTGAACAGAACTCTATTTTATTGGCTGAGAAGTTTCCAAAAGTTACCAGATTAAATAGTAATCAAGAAGTGCTTGATCATTCAGAAACTATTTTCCTCGCTGTAAAACCCGATCAAATTGTTACTGTTCTTAAAGAACTCTCATTTCGACCTACTCACCAGGTAATTTCCTTTATCCCTTTTTTAGAACATCAAGAACTTTTAGAGCTTATCAAACCAGCATCTAACGCTTCTCGTACTATACCATTGCCATCCGTGGTTAATCATAATTGCCCTATTCCAATTTTTGGAGGAGATGAAAAAATTTCTAAGCTTATGGCATATATTGGGCAGCCACTAAAACTAGCGGAAGAGGGACAATTACACATCATTTGGACTTTAACAGGTTTGATCAGTCCATTTTACGATCTCATGGGAAATTTAAGTAACTGGGCCATTGAAAAAGGGGTAAATCCTGCTGTTGCCAATCAATATACTGCAGATTTATTTCAGTCTTTAGCTTTTACAGCTCAAAAGATCAATCACTTGGATTTCGAAAAATTGTCTTGGCATGCTGCTACGCCAAATGGTCTCAATGAACAAGCTAGTAAAGAGCTCATAGAAGCTGGTGTTCATGATAGTTTTCGAATAACTTGTGATCACATTATGCAAAGGATCAGTAACAAGGAATAGTCTTAAAACGAAACTAAAATTTTGATGTGATTTAGGGTAAACTGCTTTAAATTTTAGCTGTTGGGTGCTTCACCTACTATTTTCTGTATGGAATAAATCTTACTTCTGAAGCCGTCTAATCACGCTATATTCTAAATTTCTAGAAGCCAGATTAGCAATCAAATTACTCTCTGGGTGCTTTAGGCAATATTGTTCTATCTCTTCTGCTACTATTTTTCTCTTCTCTTTACTCAATTTTTCATTGACTAATTCTTCCATGTATTGGATTTGAAAGCTTGGGTCATTGGGAAGGTCTTTTATCTGATCCATCAGTCTTTTACAAAAGGCGCCTGACAAGTTTTTAATAATCAGCTTCCCTGTTTTTCTAGGAATACCTTTAGCTTGCAAGCAGTTAAGCAGTGTATTTTCGCTACAATCGGGAGAAGTTCCATCTATTTCTGCCAGGCTTAGCCTGATCCATTTTCTAAATTTTTCAACATTATTTTCTTCTGGTTTCCCAAAAAAGAATTGTTGAATTTTAGCATAAAGTGTAATCATATTAAATATTCCTACTTTCAAAAAAAACTGCAGTTTCCCTACATAAAAAATTGCTTTCTAAATGAATCCTCTCCGATCCAGGGGTACGGGGTATCTATGGGCAATAGTTTAATAATCAACTCAGCGCTTACGGAAGAGTTGGGGAGTACCAGACAAGAGAATTAATATCCCTTAGGGATTCAAAGAACAAAGAACAAAGCATAACTAATTAATAACAACTAGTAACTTAACGAAAGTGTTGCATATTTTCAGAATACTTCGACGAATCGCTCATTTTCTTCTAGGAAAACACCCTTTTCTAATCAATTTAACTATTAATCTAACACTAATAAGTTAACCTACTAATATTCAGCTATATATTGAAGAGGCATCAATTTAACTAACCCAAATCAATTTGAATTCTTTTCCTTTGTTCTATAGATTGATAAATAGCCTTTACAATTTTCATATCCCGAAGCCCCATTTCCCCTGGCACTTTATTGGGTCTACCTTCTAATATGTGTAAGGCAAAATCATCCATTTGAAGTGCTTGCTGTATAAAGTGTGGATAGGAAATTTCATTTCCATTAGAAGTTCTTCCGTGCAGTGGCCCGTAGGTATAAGCTACGTCTAATTCAAACCAGCCTTTCTCACAGGACGCATATAAACGATCCGCTCTTGCATTATGTGAGGTAAAAATATTAGCAACTGCCCCTCCTGGAAATTCTAATTGAGCAGTAATGGTCTCATCTGTATCCTTGAATTTATCAGGTGCTGTACTGAATTCTTGCGCGGTTACTGCAATTGGGTTTTCTCCAACCGCATACAATGCTCCTTGAATAGCATATACTCCCATGTTCATGAGTGCTCCACCGCCAGAAAGATCTTTATTAAAACGCCATTGATCCCAGTTACCTACTGATAGGTAAGCAGCCTCCGCAGATACAAAATGAGGTTTACCGAAGACTTCATTAGCTACTAATCTCTTTATTTCTTGAGTATGTGGTTCTGAATGTAATCGATAACCAACTCCAAGCTTAACACCTGCGGTTTCGCAAGCGGCTATAATTGCCTCACATTCCTCAACTGAAACGGCCATTGGTTTCTCGCAAATCACATGTTTCCCTGCCTTGGCTGCCCTAATAGAGAAATCCGCATGCATCGCATTTGGCAAGACTACGTAAACTACATCTACTGAAGGGTTATTGGCGATCTCATCAAAATTCTCATAATTATAAATATCGCTTTTAGGTATTTCATATTGCTTAGACCATTTTTCTGCCTTTTCTGGTGTTCCTGTAACAATAGCAGTTAATTGACAGTGCTTAGTCTGTTGCAAGGCAGGAGCCAATAAATGAGTACTGTAAGTACCCAAGCCAACCAATGCAACTCCTAATTTCTTTTGGTTAATAGCAGAACTACAAGCATAAGGAACACTAGCTGCAAGTGTTAAACCACCCAAGCCCTTGATTAAATTACTGTTAAAAGTCCTTCTGTTTATTTTATCTTTCATTTTTTAATCTTTATAATGATTCATTTAAGAGACTCGCTGTGTAATATCAGTTAAATTTAATGAGATTTATCTTTTTGCTTTTCAATAGGTCTTTTTATTGACAATTAGTGAGTTAAGAATTAATAGTCAATCTAAATTAATCAGTTTCCGTACCTTAGTATGACGAAACAAATAATACTCCAATTTATATGAAAACATTACTTACCTTATTATTGACCATTTCCATTAGCATGGTTTATGCTCAAAAAACGGTTGAATTCACTGCTGCAGATGGACTTTCTGTCACAGCTGACTTGTATGAAAAAAATGGTAGCAAAAAATTTATTCTCCTGTTTCATCAAGCTGGCTGGAGCAGAGGTGAATACAAAGAAACAGCTCCTCAGCTTAATGAATTAGGGTATAATTGCCTAGCCATAGACCAAAGGTCTGGGGGATCAGTGAATGGCGTAACGAATGAGACAAAAGCTCGGGCAAAAAAAGAAGGTAAAGGCACAGAGTTCAAAGATGCTTTTAAAGATATAGAAGCAGCAGTGGCTTATGTAAAAAAGACTTATAAACCTGATCAAGTCATAATTTGGGGTAGCTCTTATTCTTCTTCTTTGGTCTTAAAATACGCTGGCGACTATCCAAAAAACATAGATGCAGTGCTTTCATTTTCTCCAGGGGAGTATTTCGGCGAGAAAAACTTCATTGGTAAAAGTGCTGTAAATATCACCATCCCTTCATTTATTACCTCAGCTAAAAATGAAAAAGACAGTTGGTGGAAAATTCATCAAGCAATACCTAGTGCATCTAAAAGTTACTTTTTACCAACTACAGGAGGAAACCACGGTTCTCGTGCGCTATGGAGCAAGTTTAAGGATAGCAATGATTATTGGACAGCTGTCAAATCTTTTTTATCTAATATATAGGTTTTTTGATTTAGACACTTAATAGGCATTTTCGATTCCCTTTTATTGAATGATAGATTAATTTCCAATATGCTGTATTTACAATGAGGTCTTCTGCAAGAGACTTTATTATCATTTAGATGAGCGAAAGATAGGATCGAATCATTAAAGATATAGGATGCTGGAGAATCGCCTCATTTAAAACAAATGAACCAACCCCGACCCAAGGGTACGGGGTATTATCTATGGGCAATAATTTAATGATCGACTCAAGGTACTGTGAGAAAAAGCAAGCCATATGATATAATTATTTTAAGTTTGCACTACCGAAAAGAGGACTTTTGGTGATTGATTACACGGAAGTCCATCTAGTGCAGCCAGATCTGTTGATTTGGCTGTTTTGTTTTGTGACCCTTCCGGGTCAACCGAAAAGAGGAGCT
>CALGOB010000214.1 GCA_937958005.1 uncultured Cyclobacteriaceae bacterium | reverse complement strand
CTCACCATAATGGAGACTATGTCTGCGTTGCAAATCAGAATTTAAGCAGCTATCTAACAGCTATTTATGATTTTCTCTTAAAAGTCTAATGCATCATTCGGGTTTAAAGGTAGCTTTTACAAATCTTTAGAAATAAAGATTATCACGGTTGATTTTGTATACCTAACATATCTGATCAATTTCTCTAGTTTAAGCGATCTGTGGGGACACAGATCAAGGCGATATTTGTAAATAAAAAGCTATAATAAATAAACCGTGATCATGTCTAATATATTAAAACACCCTTATCTTTTAATCCCTAAGGGATATTAATTCCCCGACTCTTGAGTCGATCATTAAATTATTGCCCATAGATACCCCGTACCCTTGGGTCGGGGTTGGTTCATTTGGTGAATTAATGAAAAAGACAACTATTGGCTGGTTCCTGTTAACCAGTCTTATTTCTATTTCTTGTGAAAAGAAGAAAGCTGATTATAATACAGAGATAGAAGTATAAGAGAGATTCTCAGAATTAGAAGAGGTGATGCGATTGAATAAAGAGAATGTATTGGTGATAAACTTTTGGTCTACCACATGTCCTCCTTGTTTAAAAGAAATGCCTTATTTTAAGAAATTAGAAACTAAATAGATTAATCAAGAAGTGAAAGTATTACTGGTAATTTTAAATGTTAAGAAAGACTTAGAATCAAGAGTGATCCCATTTGCTAAAAAGCCTAAACACCCTCATAAACATCAATTGGTATAAAACCTCATTTTAACCATATTAATGATTAAAATGAGGTAGGATATTCCCAGTGATGATTGAAAATAATAGGTTTTAGATATTCTCCATAGACGACATTTAGATTCTTGAATTAAATTATTTTACATCTGCTATCACGAGAACTTCTACAGTACCACTCATATATTGACTGCCATTAGTGACTTTGAATGAAAGGTTAACACTGACATTAGTGCCATTGGGAGTGTCTATAGACGGTACTATTGTGAAGTCTGAAGTTTCGTGATTTTTACCATCGGCATAAGTAAGGTTAATCGCTTTGATTGCTACGTCACTAGATACAATACTAGTTCCATTAAAGTTAATCACTTCTGAGTGATTATAGCTACTATTTGTTGTATCTGGGATAGTAAATGTTAGGGTATTTAATTGTAATGACATAATAATTAGTTATTAAATGTGATTTAGAGATTAATACTTTTTCAACTATTAAAAAAGCGTGTCATCTTATAGTGCATTTGAGATCTCTTGCTAGCAATGCATATTAAATAAGCTGACCGTTATGAGTAACTACTTTTAGCTACTGATTACCTGACAAGATTAATTGATTGTATGGCCCGATACTAAATAGATGTATGGATGAACTCTTTTAATAGGTAGGTGAATAGGTTTTTTGTATAAATAGATTCATGTTTTAATCCCTAAGGGATATTAATTCTTCGGCTCTTGAGTCGATCATTAAATTATTGCCCATAGATACCCCATACCCTTGGGTCGGGGTTGGTTCATCCTTTTCTGCTTGAAAGGATGACAGCGAGTAATTTTATTAGATCAGCTGATAGGGTGGTCATTAGGCAAATTTTTGAGATCTACTCTACCTTAATAAGCACCTATTTTCTTTGAGTCAAACATTTCAATGTTTAGATTTACCATCAATTAAATTTTTTATGTTCTATGAAACTGGAATTAAATTCTATTTCTAACGATGATTCTGTTATAAATCATATTGCTTCCTTTGAGTATGATGATAAAATAATTGCTGAACTGGTTACATTTTGGACCAACGTTCGATATACTTCACCCCAGTTTGCTTTAGACCTTTCACATGATTTGACTTCTGCACAGATTGCAGAAACTCATTATGACCTTCCACTGATAGCTGCAAATGAAAAGGTGAATTTTACTGTGACGACTGACAGCATATTAATAACTGATTTGCAAATTGTACAGTTGGAGCTTAATTTCATAGATAGCATGAGCAACTCACTTTCAATCACTGATTGGGAGGTGTTTTTTGATCACACAGACCAATGGATTGTTATACCGGATGGGAGTGCTTATATTCAACCTGTTTCTGCAGAGACGGCCAATAATGTAATGCTTGAAGTAAAGCCGGGGATTGAGGAGAGTTTATCAAGTAAATACTTTTCTTTTAAGGCGTTGGTTTCCTTCACGATTAACAGCCAACGTTATTTTTGTATTTTTGACCCAGTAGTTAGAATTACCAATAATACAACTCCAACTACAAGAAATTGATTAGGGACTGGAGTAAATGTTTAGTATTCCTATGCATTTTCTTCTTGCATTCAATTATACTAGTAGGACAAAGACCTTTACAAGTTCTTGATAGCTTAGAAAATTCATTGAAAACCGATAGTTTAACTCTTGAAGAGGAATTTAATCTACTATTGGTCATTTCTAGTAAACAATTAAATGCTTTGACAGCGTTAGAATATGCAGAAAAAGCACAAGAATTAGCCCGTATATTAGATAAGCCACTCTTAAAGGCACGCACATTTGAAGAAATGAGTGTAATTCAAAGACTTTTAGGGAATAATATTAAATCAATTGCCTTTAGTTTAGAGGCGCTCAAGATATATGATCTGTATGATGAGAAAGTTATGAAAGCATCTGTTCTTGCACAGCTAGGCACAAACAGCATGGATGATGAAGAATATGAAGCTGGACTTAACTATTTGCAACAGGCAAAAACTATCTATGAAAGAAATGAAAAAACCTTTCTTTTAGGGCTAACCTTTATCAATATTGGTGAGATACACCGTCTGAAAAATGACTTAGATAGTGCTTTGTTATATTACCAAGATGCATTGGATATAAACAAAGAGATTGGGGACTTAATTATTGAAGAGTATTCGATCGGTAATATTGGGATGGTATATAATGCAATGAATAACCTTAAAGAAGCTAGAAAGGCATTAGAAAAAGCATTGATGTTAGCGGAAGAATTGAATGATCTCTATGCACATGCTGTCTATTTGGCAGAGCTTGGCCTAGTAAATCAAAAAGAAGGGTATTTGCAAAAAGCAGAGAAATCTCTTTTGAAATCTCTTCATATAGCTCAAAAAGAAGGCTTAAAGGATCAGGTTAGAGATTTTAGCCGAATGCTTGTCAATTTGTATAAAGAACAGCGTAAGTACAGCCAAGCATTGACCTATCAAGAATTATTTCAGGTATATCAAGATAGTTTAGTTAACAAAGAGAATATTAAAAATACAGAACAGTTAAAAGCGAATTACGAAATAGAGAAAAGAAAAAATGCTATTGATTTACTCAGCGAAAGAAATGAAAAACAAGAACAGCAAAAAGTTTTTATGGGAGTCGTTCTTGTATTTTTTATAGCTGTAGCCCTTATTCTCTACAAGGGAATAAAACAGAAAACTAAATCAAACAAATTACTTACTCAACAGAAATATCTAATAGAAAAAAAAGAGGAGGAAAAAACACTATTGTTACATGAACTTAATCATCGGTCAAAAAATAACTTGAACTTGATAAGTAGCGTATTGGGTTTACAAAAGAATGAATTTAAAGGACACCCTGCAGAGGAAGTGATTGCGGCGGGAAAATATAGGGTTGATGCACTATCCATGATCCATCAAAAACTTTATACGGAAGAGTTAGTAACACAGGTAGAAATGAAATCATACTTGGCTGATCTAACACTGAACATTTGCTATAGCTATGGGGATAAGCTAGTTCCTCATCTGGATTTAGATGAGATAACCTTGGCCATTGATCAAGCAATTCCGTTGTCCTTGATCGTTAATGAGTTAATCACCAATGCATTTAAATATGCTTATCAGGTAGTGGAATCGCCACAATTATTGGTTAGTTTTAAAGAGGAGGCTAATCTTTTCATTCTGACAGTATCGGATAATGGTAAAGGGTTTGATCAGGAAAGTGTCAACGAAAACCGCTCATTTGGAATAAAGTTGATCAATTCATTAATTGTTCAATTAAAAGCGAGCAAAGAATTGAGTGTTGATAATGGAACTTCTTGGATCATTAAGCTTCCAAAGAATTAATTCACTTGTGTTTTTTAATTTATGTCGTTAGAGAAAATAAGAATATTACTGGTAGAAGATGAAATTTTATATGCGCAAGATGTGCGTAATCGACTGTCAAATTCCTATGATGTAATCGGAATAGCATCAAGTGCTGATCAGGCAGCAGAGATTCTTAGAAGTGATCAAAATGTTGATTTAGTCCTGTTAGATATAGGATTAGATGGGGATAAAGACGGAATAGATCTTGCTTATCTGATCAATGAGGAATTTAAGATTCCATTTATTTTCCTTACATCACATGCAAACTCGGCTTTTATAGAGCGAGCAAAAAAAGCAAAACCAGCAGCATATCTCCTTAAGCCTTTCAATGATAGAGAAGTTCCTATTGCGATAGAATTAGCACTGTATAATTATGCAGAACAACCTAAAGAACCTGTGTTTAATGGGAGAAAAACGAATCTAAAGGATGATCATGAGGTGATGAATATCAATGACCGCCTTTTTCTGAAGAAGGAAAATCATTTTAAGAGGGTAGCCCTTAAAGATATCTATTTTTTAGAAGCAGATGGAAACTACACCACTATTTATACGAGTACTGACCGATTTATATATTCTGCTATATTGAGGAAAATAGAAGAGAAATTGCCCCGTGATCAGTTTATTAGAGTGCATAGAAGTTACTTGATTAACATAGATGCCGTAGATGGCTTTGAAGGGAATGCGTTATTTATCAGTCAAAACCGTATCCCAGTAAGTAAACAATATAGAGAAGTTACTTTTAAACTTTTTAATGCATTTTGAAGATTTTTGATAAATTTAACCCGAATGATGCAATAGAAATTTGATGCAAGCCATAAATAACAGTCATTTAGCCACTTAAATCCTAATTTCCTACTCACCATAATGGAGACTATGTCTGCGTTGCAAATCAGAATTTAAGCAGCTATCTAACAGCCATTTATGATTTTCTCTTAAAAGTCTAATGCATCATTCGGGTTTAATTAACTTGTGTTAAGCGTTTATAATGAAGAGGCTCGATATCGGAATAGATTTTCGAGGATATAATTCAGGATGAGAGGGTACTCTGATCTGTTGAGATTACTTTCGGATTGAGTCTTTTGTTAATTATGTAGCTTAAGTAATATTTACGACATGTTCATTTATATATCAGATGGTCTAATGGTAAATATTGTATGATTCATACATTTGCAATTCTTAAATCAATATTTAATTCAAGGATACTGATAAAACACTTTTTTTTAAGAAAATACAAATACGACTAACATGAAAAACATGACAAAAAAAATACTGAGACAGACTATTGTAGTTTGCATGGCACTAGTTATCTCAATGAGCACAAGTTTAGCACAGGATGGAAAAGATCCAAAGCAGCTTATTTCAAAAGTGGAAAAAGCAGTGGGTAATTGGAATGATCTTTATGCTAAAAAGAATGTTGAATTTACTTATAAGTATTTTTACCCAGAACAGAATATAATGGATCTTTCAACTGAAAGATATGTTTTTGAAGGTGAAAAATCATGGGCTAAATATAGTGTTCATCAGATTAACGTTTTGCCAAAGAGCACTGGAGAAGTTATTCAATATTATGACGGAAAGACTGCAGGTATTTCCGATAATGGAAAAGTAATGACTGGGGCTGCAGAAGTAGGTGGTGCTGAATTCCTTAGAAAAGCTAATTATTTCTGGTTCGTTATGATGTACAAATTGAGCGATCCTGGTACTATACATAAATATGAAGGGCAAGAAACTGTGAATGGAGTAAATTATGATAAAGTTTCAGTTGGTTACAAAAGCGACGTTACAGGTAAACCTCAAAATGATGCTTATGTTTTATACATCAATCCTAGTACTAGTTTAGTAGATAGATTCTTCTTTTCTTTACCTGCAATGGGGGTTAATGATCCGGTATTATTGATGGAAGTTGAATATGAGGATTTTGATGGTTTAAAATTGCCTACAAAAAGAAAAGCGTACCAGCCAGGCCAGACGAAGCCATTTTTGCTATCAACATCCTCTGAGCTGAAATTTAACAATACTTTTTCTGAAGCAGATATGAAATTTTAAATAATCTATAAATATTTGATTTATAGAATTTTAGATATGGTAAAGGTCATGAATTATTATTTGTGACCTTTTTTTATGAGGTATAAATTATCATCTATTTGTCGTGTGGTATAGTCTTAATGTCATATTTCTGTGATAATTCATACTATTCAGTAGTTCATTCGTATAATTAAGAAACAAAAAGATTATTTGAAAAATGGATCGTTCAAAAATAATTAACTTTATGACTAAAAAAATCAGCTTTTTTTCCTTTATTTTAATCGTATTTGTATTAACTGCTAATTGTCAAGAGATAGTTGATAAAAGTACTGATGGCGTGGCGATTATAGATGAAAATTATAATAATTTCGAAATTAAGCTTACCAAAAGCGAATGGAAAGAGAGACTTGATGCCAATTCTTATCATATTTTAAGAGAACAAGGTACAGAGCCTTCTTTTAGTGGTAAATTGAACAAAAACTATCAGAAGGGAACTTACTACTCCAAAGCTTCAATGCAACCAATATTTAGTTCGGAAACAAAATTTGATTCTGGTACAGGGTGGCCAAGTTTTTACGCACCCATAGATGATAGTTCTGTTTATTTAAAGTTAGATACTAAATATGGCTGGAAAAGATGGGAAGTAGTAGATAGTAAAAGTGGTTCTCATTTAGGACATGTATTTGATGATGGGCCAGCACCAACAGGAAAAAGATATTGTTTGAATTCTGCCTCACTTATTTTTGTGCCAGAAGGAGGGAAACCACCAGTATTTGATAAAAAATAGGTCTTAAGCAGGTTTTTATCTTATCATCTTGTATACTTGTTGGCTACAAGATGATATTTTTATGAGAAGAGAAAAGATCTCGACCAATTATTCGATTTTAATATTTGAAGAATTAAGTGAAATTCAGCTGAAAGTCATCTACGGGGCTAGAAAGGCAGTCAAAACTGCTTATAGTCCGTATTCAGAATTTCAAGTGGGTGCTTCCATACTAATGAATAATGGAGAGATAGTCTTGGGTAATAATCAAGAAAATGCAGTTTATCCTTTAGGCCTATGTGCTGAGAGGGTTGCTTTGTTTAGTATGGGAGTTTCTTATCCAAAAGATTTACCAATTCTAATGGGCTTAACTATTGCTTCTGAAAATAAACCAGGTTTTCCTTGTGGTAGCTGCAGACAAGCCATGATTGAATTTGAACAGAGGTATAATTGCAATATACCTCTGTTAATAGAATCCAAAAATGATGAATTTTTACTGTTTGATTCAGCTAAAGATTTACTGCCATTTGCCTTTAATAAAGACAATATTGAATAATATGCAATAGGATAGATATTAGGTTGCCATTATAAATTTTCCTTGAGTTTATAATAAATAAGACTGTAATAAAATTAATTTGCGAAGGTTATTGGATGAACCTTCTTTAATTTCGGTTTAGACTTCCTTTCTTTCAAATTAAGCCAAAGTGAAATATATTTCGTCACCCAGATCTGGTATTTTGAAATACCACTTCTTGCGATTCATCCATTTTATTTTAGCATTAAGATGCTATTTATCATCTTTGAATTGTAATGATGATCATAAAAGTTCCCTACATATAAAATCAAAGAAATTTAAGGATTTCCATAGCTGGTAGATTCGAAAAGGCCATCTCGTCAAGGACGGATGGTTTTTTCATTTTATAAATCTGCTGAATTTTCACATATAGTGATTAATTTTCCTTTTTGACTAAGTAGGATTTAATGAACCAACCCCGACCCAAGGGTACGGGGTATCTATGGGCAATAATTTAATGATCGACTCAAGAGTCGGGGCGCCCGGCCAGGGGAATTAATATCCCTTAGGGATTAAAAAAAAGACTAAGTATAGAGTGAGAAATATGAGATTCTTTTCTTACTCAAATAGGAACTCATTTATCTAATATTTTTATTGCTTCATCTACGTGTTTAGTTGCAGCTAGTTGAGAAGAGAATTTCTTTAGTAAGATTCCTTTATTGTTGAAAATAAATGTTTCTCTTCCCGGTAACAAGCCAAATAAATTTCTCTTTACTCCAAATGCTTTTTCAGCTTCTTTTTTGGTATCGCTTAATAAAGTATAATCCAAATTGTATGCTTCTATAAATTTCTTATGGGAACTAGTACTATCACCACTGATACCTATTACTTCTGCACCTAATTCTATCAGTCTATTATAATTATCCCTAAAGGAACAAGCTTCTCTGGTACAACCTGGTGTGAAATTTTTAGGGTAAAAATAGACAACTAGGTTCCTCCCTATTTTATCCGCTAAGTTAAAAATCTCATTATTCTGATCTCTTAAAATAAGTAGGGGAAGTTTATCTCCAATTTTTAAACTCATTTAATTTTTTTTATGTTTCAAATAATATTTGCTAATGATTTTTTGCGCTTCCTTGTTTTGTGGAGTAAATCTTTTGTTTTGCTTACCGCCAGATTCTTGATGTTCTGGAAACCATTTCCATAAGAAACCACCAGCTACCCAATCCTCATCCCAAAAAACTTGATACATGGCTTCATAAGCGTTTTTTTGAGTGATTTCGTTTGGCTCCAAGTTTCTTACATCAATGTCCCAATGTCTTCCAGCACCAAAATCAACACTTTGATATCCATACTCTGTGAATAGTAAGGGCTTTTTATGTTTATCTGAAAGATCTTTTAATAATTTCTTCACGGGTGACCAAGCATAAACTAATTCATTCACAGTAGGCGTCGCAATATGCTTTAATGGGAAATAAGCATCTATACCTATGTAATCTAACTGATCCCAAAACTGAACTTTATCATAATTATCCCAATTTGCAGCATAAGTAAGCTTACCATTATAAACCTTTCTGATTTTCAAAATCAATTGATCCCAATATTGAGGCCTTTTTTCTACTACTTTTCTAAATTCAGTTGCCATACAAAAAACATCAACATCCAATGAATCTGCAAGTTTAGCATATGTTAAGATATAGTCATCAAATCCAGCTTCCCATTTTTTCCAGTCTTTTTCATTGGTCAATTCAAATTCACCTGCCCATCCGTCTCCCATTACCCAGATGTGTGGTTTAATCATTGTCTTTAAGCCTTTCTTTTTTGCTTCTTCTATGATATTGATAGTTCCAGCTACGGTTTCCCCATACCATTGACTTGGTGTATTGAACGAAACATTTGGAGTTCTGCCCCTAGTAAAACTGTATGGAATAGCAGCTACAAAATTGGCATTTATGTCTACTATAGGTTGAAAATTGCTTTCATCTACTGGATATGGTGTGGAAACAAAATTAACGCCATTTATTTTTTCAATTTGGTTTTTCTGAGTGCTACAAAGTGTGAGACTGATAGAAAGAATAAGAATAAAAATAAATAGGCTGTTCCTCGTGGGGTTTGTCATGTTTAATTATTTTTTTCTGGGTAAAATTTGAGTAACAAAACAGGTAATAGCAGTAGATCAACTAATAAGGCACTAATCAATGTAAGAACTACGAAGAGTCCTGTAAAAAAAGATGCGCCAAATGAAGAAAAACAAAATATACCAAAACCTAAACTTAACAGTATAGTAGTAATAATTATCGCTTTTCCTGCGGAATGGAAAGTGTTTTCAATTGCTTTGATAGTAGGATGTTTTTTAGATTCTATCCTAAATCGACTGATAAAGTGAATCGTATCATCTACTGCTATTCCAAATGATACGGCAAATATAATACTCGTTGTTAGTTTTATAGGAATATCAGCATAGCCTATAATAGCGGCTGTCATTAACACTGGTAAAATATTTGGTATTAAAGTTATCAATAACATCTTAAATGACCGAAAGAGAAACATACTTACTAAAGCAACAGTTCCAAACGCGAATAGTAAACCATAAAATAAACTCTTAGAAAGAAACTCATGACTTCTATCAATCAAATAGGTAGTGCCCGTTAGGTTAAAATTAAAGGCATCGTTAAGATCCGTGTCTTTGATAAATAAAAGAAGATCATTGTCTTTTTTTGCAGTATGTTTAGAGCCCCATTCCGGTATAAATCCTGAAATTTTACTATACTTTTTATTAGTCTCCAGTTGTTTATAATTACCCCGTTTTGCTAATCTTTTATCAAGCTTCAATAATTTTTGTAGTTCACTTTCATTTGGAGGTAAATTGAAAAAATCATAATGACCCCCATTTTGAATGAGGTTTAACAATTTTATTTGTGAAACTAAGGATGTACTGTTGGTTAATCCATATTCATTAGCTAAATAAAGTTCTATTTCTTCTAATCCAATCAATACATCTAGGTTTATAAAGTCTAGTGTATCACTAGCCTCGATATAAAGATTCCAAGGTTTTGTACCTCCGTGGTTTTGATCTAAATACGAGAATGATTTTTTTGAGAAGCTTTTATCTGGCAAATCATCCAACAAATAGGCATCAATAGAAACTTTAGAAGCACCAATTACTGAAAATATAGCGATGATAACAGTTCCTACCATAATTAGTGATTGATTGGAATTTACAAGCCTAAAACACTTTTGAGATACATTTTCCCAAAATAAGTTTTGTTTATTGTGATTTGCGACTAAGTGTTCTCCAAAAAAAGGGAGCAAAATGAACGTGAAGGTAAAGGCAATCATTACACCTAAAGCTGTATATATTCCTAATAACTGAATGGGGACTACTTCTATGGTAGCTAGCGAAATGAATCCTACGGCCGTGGTGAATGAAGTGAGGAAAGTAGCAGGGCCTATTTCCTTTACTGTATGAATTATGATAGTTTTCTTAGTTAAGCCTTTACCTGTAAGTGTTTGATGCTTTGTATAAAAGTGGATAACATCTGAAATAGCAACAAAAGAAATAATAGTAGGAATTAAAACAGTTAAGATATTTAATGAGTACCCTAAGAATACCATGACACCTAGTGTCACAATTATGGATGATGCAATTAAAAGAATAGGAATAAATACACTCTTCCAGCTGCTGTATTGCCACTTTAGAAATAGAATTATGATGATAAAAGCAATGACAATGAAAACCCCAAAGTCAGATTGGATTAAACCGATAAATTCTGTTTGCACGGTTGTCCTACCTGCAATTTTATACTTAGTAATCCCTGTTTCATTTAACATTTGATAGATGTTAGCTACATAAGTGTTGCTTTCATTGATATCAACAAAGTGTTTATGCTTTATTCTAATAACTAATGAAGTTAATTGAGTATCAAAAAAATACCTTTCGTATGACCTGTTTTTTGCTAAACGAATACTATCCTTTTCTAATTTGATTTTGTTCTGTGGGTGTAAAACAGATATTTTCGCAAGACCAATTGAAGTGACGACAGGCAATTGTAAACTTGTGGGAGATATTACTTCTATTGTTCCAGTATTGTTCTTGATTCTTTCAGTTACATTTTCAACTTTAGCCAAGAAATCATGGTTGAATATTCCTCCATCGTTTTGGACAGCAATTAGAAGAAAATCGTTGTCATAATTGAATTTTGATTTGAAATCTTCAAATATTTCCAAATCAGGGTGGTTCACCGGGAAGAAACTTTCAAAGTCGAAATCAAATTTAACTTTAGTCAACTGAAACCCAAAAAAGCAAACTATGCCTACCCAAGAGATAAAAGCAATCTTTAACCCATATTTGGCATTATAAAATTTTGATACTAATCGATTTATTTTGTTAATTATGCGCATAAGGACTTTTCAAGCCTTAATTTTACAGCGGACTCACTTAAAAGCCAATAATATGAAGCAATATCACGATTTGATGACACATATCCTTGAAAATGGCACCCAGAAAGGAGATAGGACAGGTACAGGAACTATCAGTGTCTTTGGTCATCAACTGCGATTCAATTTAGAAGAGGGCTTCCCTTTAGTAACTACCAAAAAAGTGCACCTTAGATCCATTATCCATGAATTATTATGGTTTTTAAAAGGAGATAGTAATATTAAATACCTAAAAGATAACGGGGTTTCTATCTGGGATGAATGGGCAGATGATCACGGTGATTTGGGGCCTGTTTATGGTGTCCAATGGCGTTCTTGGGCAGGAGCAGATGGAAAGACTACAGATCAAATTAGTCAATTGATTGATATGATTAAAAACCAGCCTAATTCAAGAAGGCTTTTAGTCAGTGCTTGGAATGTTGCGGAGGTGGGAAATATGGCTTTGCCCCCTTGTCATACGATGTTTCAATTTTATGTGGCTGATAATAAATTAAGCTGTCAACTGTATCAAAGGAGTGCAGATGTATTTTTAGGGGTACCGTTTAACATTGCTTCATATGCATTATTGACGATGATGATTGCACAGGTTACTGGACTAGGTTATGGTGATTTTATCCATACATTCGGTGATGCTCATTTGTATTCGAACCATTTGGAACAGACAAAATTACAGCTTTCCAGAGACTATAGGCCTTTACCAACTATGAAAATCAACCCTGACATTAAAGATTTATTCGATTTTAAATTTGAAGATTTTGAATTAATAGGTTATGATCCTCACCCTCATATAAAAGCGCCAGTTGCCGTTTAAAACTTTAAATAACCATTTAATAAGAACAACGTAATAAACTTAGCTAACAACACTACTCATACTAAAAACAACAATGTCAGAAAAGAGCTCCGTATTTGATATGATAGGTCCTGTAATGATAGGGCCTTCTAGTTCTCACACAGCAGGAGTGGTCAGAATTGGAAAAGTAGCCTATAAAATATTGTGTGGTACAGCAGATATTGCTAAAATTACTTTCTACAATTCATTTGCACGTACTTTTGAAGGTCACGGGAGTGATAGAGCTATTTTAGCTGGGCTAATGGGTTTTTCAACTGATGACAAGAGGATTAAGAACTCTTATGATTTTACAGAAAAAAATGGATTGGTTTATGAATTTAAATCAATTGGAAATGCGAATACTTTACACCCAAATACGATTAAACTGGAGTTATCTAAAGGAGATAAAAAAGTATCCATAGTAGGAGAGAGTAGAGGGGGCGGAATCATTTCAATAGTAGAAGTAAATGGGTTTTCAGCTAATTTTACAGCGTCTTTGCATACCTTAATAGTAGAAGCTAACGATCAAAAAGGTAGTATTGCCTATATAAGTGATGTTTTATCTCATGACAATTGTAACATTGCTACGATGTCTGTGTCTAGAAAGGGAAAGAATGATGTTGCATGCCAAATTATAGAGATGGATACCTCCTTAAGGACTTTAACTATTGATTACTTAAAAAGCTTAGAATGGATCAAAAAAGTAATTTATATACCTAATATAGATTAGAATCAATAAAACTATATGAAACTCAAAATATTACTCATACTCATTATGCCTCTTGGTATTTTTAAAGGCTATGCGCAAAATTCCCAGCATTGGGACTTAAAATCTTGTATTGATTATGCGCTGAAAAATAATATACAGGTTAAGCAAAGTGAACTCAACAGGAATCAGAATAAGATTAACCTAAAGAGTGCTAAATATTCAAGATTACCTACTTTAAATGCTTCTACTGGATATACACTAAGTAGTGGAAGGAATATTGACCCTTTTACAAATACAATTGTTGAAAATAATGTCCAGTCGCAAAGAATCGGTTTAAATACGAGTGTTACCTTATTTAATTATTCTTCTATCACTAATCAAATTAAAAAAGGGGGGATAGATTTGCAAATTAGTGAATATGATTTAGAAGACTCGAAAAATATAACAACGTTAAACGTAATTACTTTTTTTACGAATGTATTGCTAAATGAAGAACAAGTCAATAATGCAAAGTTTAGTTTAGAAACTACAAAATTAAGATTAGATGTTGTAGAAAAACAGTTTGATGCAGGGGTGGTGGCACAGCAAGATGTTTTACAAATCAAACAACAACTAGCTGTAGATGAAGTGAATTTGGTACAAGCTGAAAACGCATTCCAATTTGCCAAGTTAACCTTACAACAGGCTATGCAATTACCTGTTTCTAATGATTTTACAGTTATTAACCCTCAGTTAGGAGATCCGAATACTGATCAAGTATTGATATCTAAAGAATCAGTGTATAACCAGGCACTAAGTAGCCAACCCAATATTAAAAGTGCAGATGCAAGTGTTGAAAGTGCTGCTTTAGATGTTAAAATCAATCAAGCTAATTATTATCCGACAGTGACTCTCAATGGAAGCCTTGGAACTAGTTTTTCAAGTGTTGCACCTGATCAAATTCCAAGAGATGGTAGCCCAAATACTATCATTGAAAGACTTGTAGGTGTTGTTCAATCAAGCGGAGATTCTGTGATAGCTTCTAGTTTAGAACCAGTAGAATTTGTAGACCTTACTTATGGTAGACAACTTGATTTTAATCAGAATTCATCACTTACTTTAAGTCTTAATATTCCCATTTTCAATGGCTTTAGAGCTAGAAATGGTGTGCAATCAGCTAGAATTGGTCAACGAAGAGCAGAGTTAAATGCTCAAAATGTTAAAAACCAATTAAGACAGAATATTGAGCAAGCTTACCAAGATGCTATTGCTGCTGCTAAAAGTTATGAATCTTCTAAAAGACAAATACAGGCTTTAGAAGATTCCTTTAAAAATGTAGAGAAGAGGAGAGATTTAGGATCTGCCACAGCCATAGAATACAATCAAATCAAAAATGACTTAAGTGTTGCTCAATCAAACTTGACTCGAAACAAATACGATTATATTTTCAAACTCAAGATATTAGATTTTTACCAAGGTAAACCTTTATCCTTTTAAATTATGGCTAAGAAAAAAAAATCCAGTAATAAAGTTATTTATGTAATAGGAGCAATTCTTGTTCTACTAATTGTTTTTGCTGTAGTAGGTAAATCTATGGGTATTATAGGTGGCAAGAATAGTATAAAAGTTGAATTTGCAAATGCAAAGAAGGGCACTGTTATTGAAAAAGTAAGTGCTTCAGGGACTATTCAACCTGAAGTAGAAGTTAAAATAAGCCCAGAAGTATCAGGAGAAATTATCGAGTTGGATATTGAAGAAGGTGATTCTGTTAAAATGGGTCAGCTTTTAGTAAAGATAAGACCAGATAATTTTCAAAATGCGCTTGAAAGATCTCTTGCGGCTCTTAATCAGCAAAAAGCAAGTTTAGCGGAGGCAAAAGCTAGGGAAGCAAGAGCATCAGCCAGCTTTAAACGATCTAAACTTGATTTTGATAGGCAAAAACAATTAAAGAATAATAAAGTCATTTCTACTGCTGATTTTGAAACTGCAGAAGCTAATTATCAGATAGCACAAGAAGACCTAAATTCAGCTAAACAAAGTTCTTTAGCTGCTCAATATTTAGTTAAAAGTGCTAATGCCAACGTGGCAGATGCAAGAGAGAATTTAGATCTTACAACTATTAGAGCTGCTATGTCAGGAATTTTATCTAAGCTCAATGTAGAAAGGGGTGAGCGTGTGGTAGGAACTTCACAGATGCAAGGAACTGAGTTGTTAAGAATTGCAGATCTAGGTAAAATGGAAGTTAGGGTAGATGTAAATGAAAATGATATTGTAAGAATATCTTTAGGTGATACTGCTGTAATAGATGTTGATTCTTATAGTTATTTGAAAAAGACATTTAAAGGTGTGGTTACTCAAATTGCCAATACGGCAAATGATAAAGTATCATCAGATGCAGTTACTGAATTTGAAGTAAGAATAAGGGTCTTAAATGAATCTTATAAAGATTTAGTAGAGAAAGAAAATATCAAATACCCGTTTAGACCTGGGATGACTGCTAGTGTGGATATTATCACACAAAGAAAAGAAGGTATATTAACAGTGCCTCTTTCCTCGGTGACTACAAGAAATGATAAGAAATCTGATGACGAAGACGAAGGCGAAGTAGAAGTTGATGAAGATGCCAAAGAGATTGTCTTTGTAAACATAGCAGGTAAAGCTGAAAAAAGGGAGGTGAAAACTGGGATCAACGATTTTGATAATATTGAGATTCTTGAAGGAGTTAACGAAGGTGAGGAAATAGTAGTAGGGCCGTTTTTAGTGGTTTCTAAGAGGCTTAAGGATGGAGACTTACTAAGCGCTAAAGATAAGAAGGATAATAAAAACAGAAACGAAGAGGAATAGTAGTTTCTCTACACCTACATAAAAATGAATACAAAGTGAACAGATAAAGATGCTTCGGTTTCATTTTTAAGGAATGTATTATACCCATTTAGATTTATAAGGTCGCATATTTATTAGCAAATTTAATCCCTAAGGGATATTAATTCCCCTGGCTGGGCGCCCCGACTCTTGAGTCGATCATTAAATTATTGCCCATAGATACCCCGTACCCTTGGGTCGGGGTTGGTTCATTATTTACCATGCGTTAAACATACTCACCATAGCGATGTTGTGCTTGCGTTTGTTTTCTAAGCAGGGAATTGCCTTGTCGAAATCAAATTCACTAAAATAGCTTATACGCCCTCATAAACATGAATTGGGATTATTTTAGATTTGTTGATTTGTGTAAAACTGTGATAAGTTGTAAATTCAGTAATCATGCGAGTATTCTTATTTTTATTTTTGATTACTATTTCTTCTCTTGGTTTCTCTCAAGAGAATAATCAGGATTATATAATCAAGAGTATTTATTTTGGTGGTGGTAGTAATTACATAGATGAACTGCAATTAGAAGAACTCTATCAATTGGTAGATTCTATTCCTAGGATAGAGACTTACAGTATTAGCATCCATAGCCATACAGATAATATTGGGGGGAAAGAATATAACGAATGGTTATCACAAAAAAGAAGTGAAATGGTGATTGATAAACTGGTTAACCATGGCATATTTCAGGAATTGATAGAGCAGAAAGATTTTGGGCAATTAAATCCTGTTTTTGACAATACAACTTATCTAGGAAGAATTAAAAATAGAAGGGTTGATATTATTTTTTGGCCTTCTTCTTTGTAACTTTTGTTGATCTCTATTTAATAGCAATTCAATTTAAATTTTAAAAAAAAGCACCTATCTATTACAGGGCAAATGCATTTGACTTTTCTAATCACTAAATGGTGTATGGAACACGCCCGAGATAGCAGCGCTCCACGCCGGACGGCATCCTTTTATGTCTTTTTCTGGCAAAAAAGATATAGCGGATAGCTCGTTAAGGCGTCCAAATTTTTTAAAGGTGTTTGCCCAGCTATCTATTAGCAAATTTAATATTTACCTTGCATCTATGAATCGAACATCAAAATAGATAGCTTCAGTCAAGTTATATAGTAGATTCTAACTAATTCCTCTTTTCTAAACAAGCCTATGGCTTAATGGAATTAGAGTTAAAAGCAAACAAAATAGAAAGACGAGAATTTCACAGACCCCTCATTGTAATAGTTTTAACTCTAACGCCAATTATAGCATATTAGATTAATGCTCAATCTCCACCACAGGATGAGCAAGAGCTACAAGATGAACATGAACTACAAGACGAACTATCTGAAGAGTCAAAAGAATCAGATGATCCAAAGTCAAACCATCCACTATCTGATGAAGTAGTATCACTATAAAAAGTGGAACTATCGTCACTAAAAATATCTGTTTTACTATCCAATTCAACAGAATCATCAAAATAATCAGATGAACTATCTACTTCATCCAAATGGCCTAAACTAACCCCTGAATCAGATTCATAATAGGTGTCCGTATGCGTAACTTCATGATCATGCCCTATGGATGACCAAAGCATGCTGTATAAGATGAAATCTTCAAACCCGTAATAACCATAGTGAATGCCATGATAACCTTCAGTTCTATTTTTACTGAGGTCTTCTTTTGTAGTAACCTTAGTATTAGGAATTACTATTTTAGTTTTAATGGATGAATCTATGTCATCTATACTAATTGACTGTTTAATGGCTATTTTAAAGGAATCGATAAATGAAGTGAATTGATGTAATTTTTCCCTTTTATATTCATCATACTTCTCTTGGGTAGAAAATATATGTCCCAATTTGTTCTTAATGGCCTCTTGACTTGTGGAAAATTCTTTCAATAGGCCTGTTAGCTTAATTTCTATCGGGTATTCACCTACTTCATGACTTCTCCATATTTCAACTTCAATCAAGTATTTAAATGTCTCATCGTCATGCTCTAATACTAATGCAAGGTTATTGAAATGACTTGACATGGCGTCACCCACTTTTAGTTCATAGAGGTCAAAAGCTTCTTTCAAATCATTTGCTTTTCCCGCATCATCTAAATAAAAATCAATATGATCGTGAGAAAGCCTTACGATGTTGTCTATGCCTTGCTTTTTCAAAGCCATATTCAATTGCTGGAGGATAGAAACGGCTGTAAATGTTTCATGTTCCTGTTTATCACTAACACCTCCTAAAGTAAGGAAATGAAGCATTTTCTTGAATGCCTTTGTAGGCTTTACTTTTTCGATTTTAGTTAGTTGTGATGGATCAACTGTTATTTTTCCTTCTAGATACATTGTTTTTTTTTAATTTGAATTACATGAGCCACATTGAGAATTTTCCCATTCTGACAATGCTAGGTTCCCCCAGATGTCTTTTGGCGGTTTTCCAAATGTATGAATATAATATTGAATAGTTTTTAAGAAATTCCTATTGTTTGATTCTTTGTTATCATCTGGTGTATGGTGAATAAACCTGCCTAGCTTTGATAGACAAAATTGCTCATAAGCCCTCGTAAATAGAATGAGTTCATGCCAAGCTAAATCAACTAATAAAGAAGGGGAGAGGACAACCTTATTTTTGGAGACTAAGTAAAGAAATTTTATTGTTTCTATTAATAAAGACCTACTATCTAATTCACTTGTAGTTAAAATCTTTTCAAGCTTACCAGAAAGAATTCTGTTCTCATCCAATAAAGCATCTGCCCATGACTCAATTGTATGCACTTTATTTATTTTTATCTCATTCATGGATATTCATTGTTGAATTTTATTCATAACGACCTTAATTGCCTATATATTCATTGAGCTGAACAGGAAGGTTACTTTTTGTCCATTGATTAACCAAATTATATGAATCCAATGCTGTTTCATTTCCAAAATCAAAAACAGCATAATAGGGTAAATTTTCTATTTTAGGTACGTAAACAAATGTTCTGCTGGCAAATTCTGGATAATTTGCTTGAAGCTCCCTCAAGTTGCTGTCAAAGGATGCTTGTGATAATTCATCAGTGTTAAAACCAGCTCTTTCTAAGCTTACTTCCAATATGTTTCTTCTAGCTCTTCTAATACCCAAAAAGTCTAATTCTTGATCCCATTCCATTGTTTCATTTTTTTGATAACTCACTATGTAGACGGTGTCAAATGGTATATTATCAAGTAATTGGAATTCTAAGGCCACCCTAGTTGGAATATTCTCCTCCAGACCACCATCTACATATATATTATCTTCTATTTTGATAGACGGAAAAGCAACTGGAAAAGAAGCTGAGGCCATCAATACTTCTGTGATCCCTCCATCAAATGTGGCTAAATCAGGGATATTAGAAGCAACTACTAAATCTTGAGTGTCAAGCCTTGTAGCGGTTACCGCACTATTGTATGGTAGATCTGCTAGTGTTCGATAGCCTAACCTTTCAGTAAATGTCTGATCAAATGTGTTCCAAAGTGGTTGAGTATTGACAGGTAGGTTATTGTTTTCGTTAATCAAAATGTCATTTTGATTAAAATCAAGGACTATGTCTTTGTACTCTTGCCATCCAAAGTTGTTGTTAGGATCTAATACCGCATTTAACATCACTGTATTGATGGCGCCTGAGCTTACCCCAGAGATAAATCTTACATTGTTAAGCCTTCCTTGATTGTCCAAGGCTTCAAGTAAGGCAAGCTCTTGAGTGATTCTAGCGGCAGCACCCGTGATAATAATAGCTGTTCCACTAGACTGACCACTTGCTTCTGGTAAAACAGAAAGCGTTTCTTCTTCTTTACAACCAAAGAATATAAAGCTGAGTATAAGCAGAGGAAATGTGATTGTTAATTTCATGTATATGGTATGTTAGTGTGCTTGCAGTGTAAGTATTTTAAAAGGTTTCTATTGCTTACTATTTTCTTTTTCTTCTAAAAGTGTTGTTCCCTTTTCTATTTCTTTGGAACATATATTCAATGGAAAACCTAATGGCAGCTAATCTACCAGTTCTAAAAAGGTTGTTTTCTAAAATAGAGGCTCTTTTTAATTGATTTCCATAGGCTAGTGACCCTCTTAATAGACCATATTTATAACCAAATCCTACGCCGTAAAATGCCCCATTCGTTAGAAAGAATGAATAACCTAAATCCGCTCTAAGAAAGGGCGTGTTTTTTTGATCTATGATGTCATAAGAATAACTCAGTATGATTGGAATAGCGACTGTTATAGCGCGTCTATAAACTGCTACGTTGACAGAAGCCGAAACACTGTGATGTGGATCTAAATCAAGATTAAATTTCACATTAAACTCTGGAGAAAGTAAAAGAGACTCATTGAATATTACTTTAAATTCTTTTTCTTGAAACCAGCCTGGTTGTATAAAAAAACTACTCTGGTTGAGCCCAGCACCTACAGAAATATACTTTCTCAATTGTGCATTGGCGGAAAAAGGCAGGCAGAAGATGACTAATAATGCTATAGTTAGGGATTTATTCATAGTTAATATTTGAATGTAAAATATCTAAAAGGTTGGGGATAACAAAATGATCGGGATTGAATATTGGACTCCCAATAATTAACGGATAAATATTATCCTAATAGACATTGTCAAGGTTGGTTTTTGTATAGATAAAACTCCTTCTAAATTTCACTTTTCTGAGCCTGTCAAAGTAATTATGAATTCATAACTACTATTTATTTGTTGATAAACTTGAGCAAAAGGGTAACAAAGCAATCATAATCATTCTATCGTGATAAACTCTAATATGATTGTTAAACATTATTTGGAAGTGTTTAAAAGATTTTTTTTGCCAAGCTAAAAGTCTAATTTATTAGTTTTGCAATGCAATGAACGTGAGTATATGTTACTATCACTTATCAACTTATTCCTTAGCCCATTTTGTTTGTTGATATTCTTGTTTTATTCAGATGGCAAACAATCAAAATATTATACCAAATTAGAAACAAATGTTTATAAATTAAAACCAATGCCTTATTTGTTTTACAGTTTAATTTATATCAGTGTCATAATTGGGCTGCTTTTTATTTTTAAGCTGATTTTAAATTGTGAATTTGATGTCTGGCAAGTTTTTTATCCGAAAAACCTTTGGGTGACTATCCTTACTTGGTTCATTACGGTGGTGGCTCTTTATGCTTACAGTAAAGGAATGGAGATGAATATTATGGGATTCATATTTTTCCCTTTAATGTTCATTACTGTACTATTGCTTATTGGTATAAATGCATTGGACTTTTGGCATTTCTTTAAAAACTGTTTCATTTCATAAATTACCTATGAGAAGAAGATATAGTGTTGATATTCAATTAATCCCAAACAATTTAGCCTGGGTTTTAGTCCTATATGCATGAAGAAAGGTAAAATTAGGATATTAGTTAATTTAATAAGCGTGGTGCTTGTTTTATTTGTTAACTATTATTCACAGACTGGTCAAATTAATGGAATAACTATCGGTAAGTTAAGTGATGAATATTCCAATCTATTCACTCCAGCAGGATATGCTTTTGCCATTTGGGGAATTATATTTATGGGTCTTATTGCCTATGTTATTTATGATATTATTCAAGTATTTGTTAAAAATAAAAAATTAGATGAATCTAAAAATACTGGTTATTGGTTTGCTTTAGTGAATTTGGCCAATGCAAGTTGGGTAGTAGCTTGGTTATATGAATATACAGGCTTATCGGTTGTTATTATGCTAATAATGCTTTTCGGTTTAATTTTCATTCTGATCAAAGCTGAAGTGGGATTATATAAAGTAAGACCTTCTTTGGTTATTTTTAACTGGTGGCCTATTTGCTTATATGCTGGTTGGATAACAGTTGCTACAATCGCCAATATAGCTGCTTACTTAAGCAAAATAAATTTTCAAGGATTCATGAGTGAAGTGCAATGGACTTTACTAATGCTCATTATTGCTGCTTTTGTCAATCTATTTATGATTTGGAAAAGGAACTTGAAGGTTTTTGCATTAGTAGGAGTATGGGCTTTTTTAGCAATCTATGTAAGGCATCAAGAAAGCCAGATTTCTTTAGCACTGACAGCTATTTTCTTGGCTAGCATATTATTTGTCAATGTACTAATAAAATATTTTATGGTTTTGAGGGGAAAGCAATAGGCTAATTAAGAGGGTATTAAATTAATTGATAATTAAAAGGAGTCATTACTAAAATGACTCCTTAAAAGCTTTCTTATAAACTCTGATCTATCATATACACCATGGTAGCCATAGCTGCACAGCCTAATTCTAATTCGCGTTTGTTGACATTTTCCAATACATCATTGTTTGTATGATGATAATTGAAATATTCTTGGGAATTAACCCTTAAACCTAATTGGATCATCTCCGGAAAGTATTTTTTAAGTGGACCAATGTCTACTCCTGCATGCCCTGGATTAAATCTGTCCAATTCAAAATTAGTCAATAAAGAGTGGTAATTTTTGACCATACTGACTTGTTTGTCCGAACCATCTATATTAAAACCTAAAGGTAAGAATCCACCACTGTCACTTTCTAAAGCCGCAATATGTTTTTCGTTTTTATCAGCGGCTATTTTTGCGTAGGCTTCACCACCTCTGTTACCATTTTCTTCATTCATAAATAAAACACATCTAATAGTATGGTTGGGCTTATAGTTCAACTTTTTTAATATCCTTAAAGCTTCAATGGAATGAACAATACCCGCTCCATCATCATGTGCTCCCTCTCCAACATCCCACGAATCTAAGTGTCCTCCAAAAGAAATGATTTTCTGATCCTTGCCAGTCATTTCGCCAATTACATTATAAGAGGTTACATCAGGATAAACCCTACAGTCCATTTCCATTTTCAAGGTTACTTTACCTTTTTCTAACCAAGCAGATAGCAACTCTGCATTTTCTGTACTGATGGCTGCCCCTGGTATTCTATTGCCTCCATCATCATAACTCATGGTTCCAGTATGCGGGAACTCATCGATTGGTGTTGCAAGCGAACGGATGACTACCGCTTTAGCATTTAATTTACCTGCTTCATTAGTTCCATCACCTCTTAGGGGATAGCAATTGCCATATGCCAAAAAGGTAGAAATAAACTTTTGATCAAATGGTTTAGATAAGAAAACAATTTTACCTTTAACTTCTTTTTGTGATAGCTTTTTTAAAGCTTCTACATCATAAACTGACAAGACTTCGCCTTCAATTAACCCATTAGTGCCTACTGAGCCTCCTAATGCCAAAATGTCTAATTTAACTGTTTCTCCTTTCTGATTGATAATCCAGGCAGCTTCTTTAGTCCCTCTTTCCCAATGGGGTACCTTAACTTCTTGTAAATAGACTTTATCAAAATTATAAGAGTTGAGTAATTTTTCACCCCATTTCACAGCCATTTCAGCTTCTGCTGACCCAGTTATTCGAGCCCCGATACCTTTACAGAGTTGTCTTAAGTTCTCATAAGATTGCCCATTTTCTAATGCTTCATTGTAAATGTTTTTAATAAACAAAGAATCTGTTTGTCCAGATGCATTAAAGGTGACTATTAAAGAGAGTAGAAATAAGAGTTTTTTCATTTTGACTTACTGTATTAATTGCTTAAAATCATTGAAATTTAAAACGGATTATTGGTTCTTGTTTTGAGTGCGAAATTATAGAGTATAACCCATATAACCTATAGAAAACAGAATCTATGCTAGATAGATTCTGTTTTTAGCCCTACTTTGTCACCTAGTATTAAGACTTCCCAATCTGCAAATATACCGTGCTAAATAGGCAATTTTTAAATGTTAGCCTTGAAAACACAACTAAAGTCATAAGTCATCTATTTTCCCTAAAAATCAGGATGGAATTAGATTAGTCCAAGAACAAACTGTTTGTTTCTGAAGATTTGTAAACCCACTCCATATCGTAGACTTCATCTGCCTCATGCTTATTCTCCACAGAGATTAAGTTTTGAGCGTCTGCTTTTAAATTCAAAATCTTCCCGATGGTCAATTTGCTTTCAAGCTTAGTAAGTAAGGCTTCTACACCTTTTGTATCCATGTTTTGAACAACCTGACCATTAAAGCTCATTTCTAACCAAATAATTTGTTTAGCTACCACATCAAGTACACCAAATACCAATCCTTTACTATTAGAATTAGTTATCCTGATTTGATGTTGTACACATGACGGGTCATATGCCACACCTGTTTTGTTTGATACTTTCATTTGGTATTTACTATCCATCCAACCTACTACTAAGTTTGGGGATAAACTACCATTTGTATAAGCATTACAAGTAAAGGTGACGAATTTAGCATCTGCTTTAGCAAGGTTTTTCAAGTCTATGTTAATGTATTCAGCGGTTCCTACTTTGTGCGGAATGTGTTGAATATCGCCACTATGTTGACAACCCGCTATGGTCAAGTTTGAATAGGAGCATTGCTCAATTTTGTTCTCGTAAGTAACCTGACAACTTAAATCCATATCTAAATGCTGGGCAGGTAATCCAGTTCCCCATTGTAAAAATAATCTAATAGAGTTACCTTCTAGTGGAAACCTAGTTCCCATTAAGGCAGAAGGTAAATCCTGGACTGTTTCACTTCTATCCCCAATTGATAAAGGAATATTAAATAATGTGGGGTCTACATAAATGGTTTTATGATCATTTTTTTCATTCGCAAACCTGTTCATAATTACCGATAACGTTAAGTCTTCCACTTTTTGTTTCATGTAGGTCAATTGTTCCTCTCCGTAATACCTCAAGTATTTATTTGTAGATATTCTCTTATTGATGCCTCCTAAAGGTTTTACAGATCGAGTTAAATTCTTGTCAAAATAAATAGGAGCATACATGTTTAATGTATATAATAACCTTGCTGGAATTTTATCCATAATTTCATAGGCCTGGTCTATGGTGACGTCTGCACCAAACCAAAGCATATTAGAGAACATGGTTCTCGCAAAAACACCAGGTCTTTGCTTCAATAAATGAAAAGTTTTGTCCACATTATTTCTTGATCTATAATAATTTACCTGACCTTGCCAGACGTCATATAATTCATTGTAAAATACATCCAATAAGTGATTCAAAGACTCAAATCCCTTCTTTTTACTGTATTCAGCTAATCTTAAAGCTCTTATAAATCGAACCCACATACTTCTTTTGGGGTGCATGATTTCGCAGGCATTTTCTGCAGAAAGTTCAAGGTTATTAAGCCATTGGGCGACTATTTTACAAGTTTTTCGGCTATACTTTAGTCTGAGTTCATTCTTAGTATCTTTTTTTATTTTGTCAGTATTTTTCTGAGTTTGATAATAAGATTGACCGTTTTTAGCGGTTCTGTCTATGAGTGTTTTAGGAGCTATAACTTGTAAAGAACCAGTATTTTTATACCATAAATACCTTAATATTTCATTTGGCGTTTTGAGTAATAATCCAGCTTCTTTTACTTTATCTTGATCCACTAACTCATCAATAACGATCATTAGGGTTTCTTTCATCACTATCTCTGTTTTCTCAGGGATAGCGAAATGTTTAATTAACTTTTTCAAACTATCAACTTGTGTAGCATCTAATGCCGTTTTAGAAGTTAACAACCCTTTAAAGAAATCTATGACATCATTTTCTTTCCAAAGTGTCAACACTTTTAATTTACTTCCTTGACCGAAGTTTTCAATCTCGCCCTTTTCAAAAGGAGTACCACAATATGGGCAGCCATTATATCTTTCTAAAGGAAAAGTATTTTTAGGGATGGTATGGCCACAAGATAAGGTAGTGCCTGGAGCACCCTTGAAAGTAGTAGCAAAAAATGTTAATATATGGTCAAATAGAGATTCGCCAGTTGGTACATGCCATCCTTTTACTAAAGGTGTCCAGTTTTTGTTGACTCCAGTTATAGATTTAATGGACTCGAAGATTAAGGATTTTTGATCAATGCCCCTAGAATTAAGCGCCCAAAGTAATTCCTCTGAAAACCCAAAGCCTAGTTTAGCAGCATTGACTACTAGTATAGAAGTAGTTTCATTCAATTTCCCAGTAGTATCTATTTTACCTTTCAGGTAAATAGCGTTTTGTCGAATGGAGATTTTTAGTAATTCTTTGTTCATTGCTTTTAAGTTTAACCCCTAGGGGTATTAATTACTCGATTCTTCAATTGAAGTAATTAGTTTATTAGAAAATTAATGCCTCTTGAACTTGTCGCAAGGATCATTTAAAGGTTGAAAAAATCAGGTAATTCCGATACTTTGTTCTACCTAAAAGAGTTTTTGAAGTAAGTACTGGTTGACCTGATATATTTTAAGATCTTTATTGATTGATGATTTAGTATTACTATCAATCAATTCTCAATAATTACTCTACTTTTAAGGAGAAGATTAACTTTGAGTTAGGAGAATGATTTTAATGGATTGGACTTAAACCTCAATCCTCACTCTCAATACTGTAATAGAGAGGCAGGTGGGATTCGAACCCACGACCTGGGCGTTAACAGCGCTGAAGTAAGTTTATTTTGACCTTGAAATAGGTAATTCTTAAACTAACCTGCTCTAACCAACTGAGCTACTGCCTCATAAACGCAGGTAATGTTATCAGTATTTCATTTTCAGTGATTTTGGAAGTAACTGATACTTGACCTGCATCATAATTCATCATTTTTTAAAAGAACTTTTGTTTCTTGAGACAAAGTAATTATAATGGTGCGCACTCTTTTTGCGTAGTAAAAAAAGGAAAAGAAAAAACTTTAAGTATTTTAAGATGTGGTTGTTAAATATTTGATATATAAGTATTTACGATAAATAACTTAGTGTTGGAAAGAATAATTGAAGAATTAATATCTCTTAGGGATTAAAACCTTTTAACGGTTGGGTGGAAACAATGTAGGAAATGTAAGGTGTATTTATATGTATGCGATGGTGTTTGATGTTTTATAGGACTTATTTAACTAACAATGGTTATGGCGTTTATTAACTTGTACTCAATAAATTAGATTAAGTACTTTGAGGTTTATTTAAATGGTTGTATCTCGCTTTGGAATTGTTTTTAACGCATATCTCGGGCTTGTCTTTTATATCATCTGTTTGCTGCGTGGTTCTTGATTTACCAGAGATCAGCAAAAATGGTAGCCTCTAATTATCCTGTAGAGATTAATTTGCAAGAGTTCCTTTGTAATAACAAGCAATAACGATAAGAACTAATGGCCAGCAGTCTTTAAGGAATCTAAGGAATTTCATAACTTTCTTTGTTTTGATTACAAGACAAAGATGGGACAGAATCTCTTGGTTTATGAACGCAAAATACTGAATCAGTCAAAATACGAATTTCACTTATTGGCTACAATTTGCAAAAGTATGATCCCTGATTTATGTCGATTCATAAATACTTATTCCCTGGTGCTTTTAGGGAACCTCTGAAAACTCCCTATTGCTTTTTGACCCGATGTTTTTCCCCGATACTGCGTTATCAAAATACTCATTTAGATCCTCTAAACTCTGTTTTTGATGCCTTGTCTCAGAAAAAAACCTCTTAGTCAAAATTTCAAATCAAGTTTTTAGAGATCCCCTTTAGTTAGAGCAACTAATTTGGCCCTAGCTTCTTGAGTAGTTGAAATAGGTTCATCAAATGAAAATCTTATTTTTTTATCTCCTACAAATAGGTCAAAACCAAGACTGTCAATACCAGTCATTCGCACAGACTCTTCTTCTGAAATTTCAATTTGTTTGAAATGCGAACAATAAAAATTTAAATCTTTCTGGTGATCACTATTCATATGATTGATAATGTAATCTTCTTCTTTCCCTTGAAAAGGATTACTTACTTGAAAATCTTTTGGATTTAACCAATGAATGGCGCCAAAACCACCTATGTACCTAATATCAATAGGATTCAAACGATAGAAATGAAAATCATGAGTTTCATGATAACTCTTCGACTTGGGAAAACTTCTATAATACCTTTCTTTGACTGTTATTTCATGATCGGCTACTTTCTCCATATTACCAATAATACAAAGTCTCCCATTTGCTTGAACATCGTCCTCATCATTTACTATGGTTATAGAACAACGGTTGTCTGCTATAATATTTTTGGTGTGCTGAGCAATAGTAGAAACGAGAATAACAGCCAATCCTTGATCATCTAAAGAGTAGGGAACTACAGACCCAAATGGAAAACCATCTAATCTAACAGAAAGAGTTGAAAGCACACCAGAACTCATTGCATTGAATAATTCCCTTGCTGCCTTGATTGCTTCTTGACTCATATTTTTGATCTCTTTTACCTTAGGTGCAATGATACTCAATTCATTTCAGTAGAGAAGTGGACTTTTTAGTAAATTTGGGACTAATTTTCTAAGAAATCTACTCAGCAGAGGCACTGGGTTTGGGTTGGTTCATTTTATTGTCATCAGGCTACCTCTCTATCTTAAAATGTTTTTCCTGAATAGATAGCTTTCTGAGGCGACAGTCCGATTCATTTTTTGTCGCTTCGGCGATCCGATTGATCAAAAAAGAATCGCGGGCGGCCGCCAAAAAAACAACAGGATCACCTGGTGAACAATTTAAAGCTTCTATTTATTATCGCTTTTTATTTACAAATATCGCCTTGATCTGTGTTCCCACAGATCACTTGAACAAGAGAAGTTGATCAGATATGTTAGGTATGCAAAATCAATCGTGATGATCTTTATTAATGGCGAACACATAAATTTGTTCATAAGTTTAATTTTCATATTATGCTCAACTATAAGTGGTTTTAAACCACTTTCCCGTTTTCTTTTCCATATACAACAGTGTCTCCTGAGCGTACTTTGTTTCTAACTCTTGTTTCCACTTTGTCATTGACTTTCACCTCTCC
Organism: uncultured Cyclobacteriaceae bacterium; assembly: GCA_937958005.1. GTDB lineage: Bacteria > Bacteroidota > Bacteroidia > Cytophagales > Cyclobacteriaceae > JANSWY01. Next base: position 2,899 of record CALGOB010000214.1, on the reverse strand, counting down.
TTGCTTGATCATTATTTTTGCTTCTCCTCCAGTAGCTACCCAACCAAACCTTTTCATAAGGTTGTTTAATTCTATGTATTCTTCTCCTTCTTGTAATTTAAATTCTTCCATTACCTTTTTTATATGAAAAACTCGTATTTTAAACTCTAAGAGATATTAAATTCACAATTATTGAATTAATTATGAGATAATTGCTCATATATACCCAGAATCACTTTAGGTAAAGGCAGGGTATTAAGTCGCAAAGATACTAATGAAAATAGAGAATCATTGGTAAGGAAGCATTCTTTGTTAATTACTACCTTAAACCAATTTATGTTTAGAGGAGCGTATTAGATATTTTGGTAAATTTGATTTTGACAAAGCTGTTTCCTGCTTGGTCAAAAGAACGCAAGCATAGCAGCTCTATGATGATTATTTAACGCATGACAAATATTAAATTTGCTGATAGATATACGCCTTTACAAATCTAATTTGGTGTTAGATCACTACAATTATGGTTTATATCATTCTTCAGTCTATCAATAGTCATTTTTGCTACTCTGGCTGATAGTTCGTAAATCAAACTCGAATTATGCAATCGTATTTACATTTAGTTTAAAATCTTTGATTCAGCTTATCCAGAGCTTTCTGATGCAAAGCAAAAGAGATGATTGCAATTTCTAAAATTATCAAATGGTTGATTTTGAGAATTCTTCAAAAACTATCATTAATGTGCTATTAATTTTTTTTAAACCCATATTCTGCATTAGAAATCGTTATGAGCTTACAAAGCTTAAAATTACAGACACTTATGTTAGAGAAACATAACATGTCTATGGTAATTTAACAAAGTCGTGTTAAATGAGTATAATGGATAGACTTACCATCAGAATAGATTTTCTACTGGTTAATGCCGATTAAATTATATTTTTCATGTTCCTATTGAATAATCATCAATTAATATTTCTCAACACTGATGTACTATCCTAATATTTCTACATCTTACTCAAATTTTTTTAGTAAAAAATCACCATTAGACTCAAAGGCTTTGATAGAACTACTAAAATCAATTTAGCTTCTTTATGTTACTTTTGTCAAGGATTGAAATTCTGTTAAAACCTATAAAGTCTTTCCTGCTTCAATCTTCCACAAATACTTTGATGCATTTCCTATCATTGATTGTTATTGGATAATCCATATTTAAAGGAAATTATCCATACCTTTAAAGTGCCTTGCTTTTAATCCCTAAGGGATATTAGTTCTCTTGGTCAGGCACCTCGACTCTTTTGCGAGCGCGCTAAAGCTTCTTTGCGGAGGCACTGAGTTGATCTTAAATGATTGTCCGTAGATACTTAGTACCCTTCCGTGAGAGCCGTAGCTTTTTCAGCAGAGTCACTGAGCTGGAGTTGATTCATTTATTTACTCTATCAAGTATCAAACGATTTTTAATTTTTCGGCATACATCTTCCTGAATTTCTGTAGTTTAGGATTGATGACCATGCTACAATATCCTTGTTCGGGATGCTTCTTATAGTAATCTTGATGATCACTTTCAGCTTCAAAGAACTCAGGTATAATGGAAACTTCAGTTACAATTGGTTTTGGGAAATGCTTACTGATTTCTTTGATTACTAATCTAGTAGTTTCATGTTGTTGTTCATTATGATAAAAAACTACAGACCTATATTGACTCCCAACATCTGCTCCTTGCCTATTTAACTGAGTAGGATCATGTGTGGTTAAAAATATAATAATAAGTTCTTCAAAGGATATTAGTAAAGGATCAAAAGAAACTTGAATTACTTCAGCATGCCCTGTTCTACCAGAACAAACTTCTCTGTAAGTAGGTGTACCTGGTACAGTACCGCCAGCGTAACCCGAAACTACCTTTTCAACACCCTTAACTTCTTGAAAGACAGCTTCTGTGCACCAAAAACATCCCCCTCCAAATGTAGCTAACTCCAATTGATTATCGTCCATCTATTAAATTGTTTTTTATGATAACAAAATGGCGCTTAAAATGATGCAAAAAAAAACTATTTTTTTCTACTGTCACCCGACTAAATTTAGAATTCAAGAAAAATCTAGCTTTAAATCGATGAAACAAAGATTATTTCTCAGGTTCAAAAAACATCCCCCTATCTTAAAATGGTTTTCCTGAATAGGTAGCTTTCTGTGGCTACAGTCCGATTCATTTTTTGTCGCTTCAGCGATCCGGTTGATCAAAAAAGAACCGCCTAGCGGCATAGCCGTCAACCTATTTTTATAAGTGTTTGATTTTCAATTACCTAATGAGGTATAGTATCCCTGTTCGGGATATTGTTATTCTTTCCCATATAAGTAAATGTGTTAGTAAAAAAGGGCAAAACTCATTTGAATTGGATTTTTTATACCACCCTTTCTGCACTTCAAAGATACCCATCAATAGGGTAGTAACAACTATTCAACCAAAGAAAATAAAGATGTAAAACGCTTATTATCAGAGTTTTTTGACAAGGATTCTTTAAATCGGTTTGCTCGCCAAACTGGTTTTATTTGACGTAAAACTGCCAAGTTATTAGGCCACCATTTTCTCAATATGCTCGTTTTTATGCAATTCAGTGATCAACAGCAAAACCTGTTGTCTTTTGCCAACGATGCAAACAATACTTTTGGGGTAGAACTGACTAAACAGGCCATTCAGAAACGCTTCAATCAATATGGGGTTGACTTCATGAAGAAATGCCTAATTTACCTGTTGGGTAAACAGATCAAGGTCAATACTGATACTGTTGGGTTTTTCAAAACAATCAAACATGAATGGTTAAATCGATTTAAATTCAATTCATACAATCAATTATCAGAAAGTCTAAAGGATTATATTAATTGGTATAATAACAAAAGATTACATTCTTCTTTAGGATATCTCTCCCCTTTA
>CALGOB010000213.1 GCA_937958005.1 uncultured Cyclobacteriaceae bacterium | reverse complement strand
GGGGTTCTTCACAACCCAGCTTTGAACTTACCGATATTGTCAATGAAGTAAATGACTATGAAAGTGGTGCGTTCTACAAAAGGGAACTGCCATGCCTACTTAGTATAATAGATAAAATTAAGCTTGAACCAGAAAAAGATATCCTGGTCATTGACGGTTACGTGGTCTTATCTGATGAAGAAAAACTGGGGTTGGGCGGTTACCTATATCATAAGCTTGATGGTAAAATACCCGTCATTGGGGTAGCTAAAAATGACTTCATTTCTCTTCACAAACTTAAAAAAACAATATACAGGGGAGAAAGCAAAAAACCGCTATTTGTTACTTCCCTTGGTTATGACCTACAAAAGGCAAGTAATAATATAACTGCCATGCACGGTGAATTCAGGTTACCTACTATCTTAAAATTGGCAGATCAAAAATGTAGGAAAGTTATCTGTTAGACTGAATCATATACTTTCACTTCTCCTTATATTAAAAATTTAAGCTCTTCGCATACCTGTTATCTTTTTATCAGAAAGTTCAATTATCCAAGATGCGTCGTAATCATCTACACCTTCTCCATTTGCATTCAACAAGTCAAAAACAAATTCATAGTTAAAAGAATCTCTAGAAAAACTGGTACCAAGTCCATTATAATTAATACCACTAAAATCAAACTTAAAACATGCTTCATTTTTATTCCAAAAAACACATGCCAGTTTTAAAAGTAAATCTTGAGATTGCATCAACAACTTTTCAAATGGGTATTTTTCCTTATTAATGTAAGTTAAAAACGAACTTAAATCATTCCAGGTGAATCCAGCTTTATCAGAATAAAATTCAATATTCACATCTTCACCTTTAATTTCAAAGTCTCCGTACCATAAATTCTTAGATGTAGATTCTTTGAACAAAACTTTTTTATCTTTTACGTAAACCTCTCTCAAAATTATCTTAATGGTTATTTATCATTTTAGCATTTGGTGTCAAATGAAAACAATGAGGACACCTTGGCATATTATCCCATCCCGTTTTACCTCTGACCATAATATGGATTTTATTTATATCATCTCTGGTTCTAAATAATCCTTTAGCTCTCATTTTCTTTATTACTTTATCTAAAACAAGCACTTCAGCATGCGAAGCTGCATCACCTGCAGCTAGTAGTTTGTTTTTTTCTACGCTTCCACCATATAATTTCAAATAGATATTACCTCCTTCATCAGCATCTTTTCTAATCATATTAAGATAATCAATATGATCCTTTATAACAGGATCCAATGAATTGTAATCAAAAGATTGTTTTTCTCCCCTTGTAAGATTGTAAGCAAAATCAACTTCACCACCTAATTCTTCACTGTATCCTGCTGCCATAACCTTTTGATTATTGGGTGTGGGGGGATTTGTAGCGAAACGCTCTTCTAATGCAATCAATACTTTCTTTTCAGTTTCCGTTCCATTGGAAAACACATTACTTCTTGCAGTATTCCAATCGATATTGCTACCCTCTGGATAAAGCCTCTGATCCGAATAGATGGCTTTATTATTACTCCAATAATCTAATATGTTAGTCCTATTATCTAATAATTCTAAGGTTTCGTCTGCAGCTCCATCAAAATCATCAGCAAATTTTAGTCTTGTTGTTTCATCAAGGTCATTGAGTAATTTGTTCTTAAGGTTTGGCAATTCAAGGTCGTCCAGCTTTGACAACAAGTTATCCCATATCCCACCCCCTGCGGTATTACCACCCATCCTAACCGATCCCCCTTCTGGTTCCAGCTTTGCAAGGGAGCTTTCATCCAAAAGATTCCCTTTCCCATTACTATCATAAAGATAAAAAGAATTCTCTGATCTTACAGCCCCATTTTCATAAATATCTACCCAACCGTCACTGGCGTAGAATGGACGGTCTACCTGATCAGATAGGTCTAGGGCAACCCTTTCTAAATTACAGGAAAGTAAACGTGCTTTCTTATCTGTGGGAATATTGTTCAGCACAGTAATCAACTTATCCTTATTTAAGGTCTCTGTAATTGCCTCTCCGGCCAGTTCATATTTTAAGATAAAGTTACCGGTCTCATCTGAGTGGACGATTACATCTACAAAATCATCTATCTCATTAAACCTGATCTTACTAAAATCCTTCGCCCCTGCAGAAAGACTTGATTTGAAAGAATCACTAAAACTGTCCAAATTTTTAGATAACCTGACTATTTCATCTGCAGATGTACCCCTTGAAAGCCTGTTGAATTTCCTAATATGTTTAAACATCTCAGGGAGTTTTTTGATCTTCTTGAGTACAGACAACTTGTTGGGCGAAACGAGACTAAGAGCAAATATGGTGGCCTGTGCCTGATAATAGGGTTCATCCCAATTTTTCTCAACAAATTCATGCACCCCATTAAAAAGGTCATTGGGTTCTATACCTACCATACAGCTGAAAAGGATATTGACCAGCTCATCCTTGGTAGATCCCCACATCCTGTCACCTATACACTGGGCAATTTGTGGGACATCTATGTTGATGTTATCCACTGCCTCTACAAAGGCAATAAAGTCCAACTCTTGTAGTAACGCATTTACAAGTCCGGCCTTGAATCGATCCGAAGGTTCCAATTCCTGAACTGCAGCGTAAGAGCTTTCACACAAAAGCAATTCCATGGTTGCAGCAAAATAGGCCAGTCCTTCATAACGCTCATCATCTGCCCAATTATAGACCTTGTATCCTCTTTTTACTGCCTTTGTCCAACAATCAGTACCCAATGAAGAATTTCCAATACGTTCTTCAAGGCCATTTTCTATTTCTGCTAAAACTGCTTCATCTTCCACTACAACATCAGACTTATCTCCCTTAAGCAGATCAGGAATTTCATCTAATTTTACAAACTCCAACCCAGCCAAAAAGCTTTCCGTACCACTCTCTGCAACAGCCTCCAACGTACTCCCCGGCACATTCACATAGGCAATGTTGACATATTTAGTTATAGCAGGATCCAGACCAACTGGCCTACCAGCTTCTGCCTGACTGATATATTCTGTTCCGTCTATCCCTTGTGCATAAGCGATGTTCACAAAGACTGATTCTTCCAGGGAGGAAAGGTAATCCTGCATCTTTTCCAGAAAGACTGTCCTGTCCTTTAACGGGACATGGGGGTTTACATAGATCAGTGACCCTTCTGGTAAGGGAGGGGTTTCGGTTTCCACCATCACCGGCAAAGGTGCCACGGTTGGTAGGATCGCTATG
>CALGOB010000212.1 GCA_937958005.1 uncultured Cyclobacteriaceae bacterium | reverse complement strand
AATCAAGTAGAGGTATTCCTTGAGTACTGGATCAATTTTTAAATCGTCCTTAGAGTCGGGTCTCTCTTCTACCTGATTAAGCCACTGTTCAAAATTGCACTTTTTTTTTCTAGCACAAACATATGAGAGTCGGGGTGCCCGGCCAGGGGAATTAATATCCCTTAGGGATTAAATTTCATCTAGTCTGTTCTGAATTATTGGAATTTTCAATAAACCTAGCTGTACAGTATAATAAAATAACGCCAATAGTGATGGCAATTGCAAGAATCATATAATAATGAAATTTAATGTTACCTAAATGTTAACTTACTATATTTAACTTAATTTACGCGTAATATGTTTCATTCCAAAAGTTCTTTTATTAAAAAATCAGAATGATCAGGTTGATAAAAAATCATTATACTTTTTTTCTTCTTCCTAAAACTTTAATGATAAGTTAATTACAACAAAAAATGTAAAACGATGAGGCTAAATAAATTCCATCATTTGCTTAAATAGAGTTTTTGGTTATCTAGTTTATAATTAATGTCAAACACATCAAAAACCAATGAAAAAGCAACTTCTTGATTATCATTAGGGATTACGCCAGAAAACTTCCTATTCACTTCTATACCCTCGCTCAGTATATTTAGGTCATAAACCTTCTCTAAGGTATTTAACACTTCAAGTAATGGCACATTACTAAAAGTGGATTGAGTACTTAGCCAAGGAGCAGTTTTATTGGTTGTACTACTTTTTTCACTCCATTTATCTTTAATAAAACGGCCTTCTTCTCCAGCATTTAAAATAAGTTGTTGATCGTTGTTAGTAATTGCCATTACCTTTCCTTCATAGCATGATACTCTAAATTCATTGGTTATATCACTTACCTCAAACTGTGTCCCAAGCACTTCAACATTTCCTTTCTTTGAGTTTACTATAAACTTCCCTCCTCTTTCCACGCTAAAAAACCCTTTCCCTTGTAGAGACAATACTCTTTTTGAACCAGACCAATCATCCTTATTCCAACTTACCGTAGAACCGCTGGCCAAAATCATTTTAGATTGACCATCCGGTAGTAAAATCTCTTTGTTTTGTCCGATTGGGGTCTCAAACGTGGTGAATTTTTGAGAATTATAAATCCATAAAGCAGCCGTAAGCAAAATAAGTACAGAAGCTGCTATTGCGAACAAATTTCTATGATTATTTTTCCAACTGATTTTTTTGGTAATCGTCTTTTTTGATCCTATTATTTCTTCTATATCAAGTGGCTTAAAATCATTGTCTGGAATCCACTGATCCACTTCATTTAATATTTGCTTATAGGCAATGACCTCTTCTTCAGGAACTAATTTGAGTAGTTCTTCCTCAGGTAAATTTCCCTCCAACCATTGGTTTATTTTCTCATCTTTGTCTTGCATTCTTTAAGGCAGTCTGATTATAAAACGGGATACAATAAAAAAACCCTATTCATATTTTGGTGTTTTTCAACTCGTCCAAATTGTTCTTTAATAACTTAAGTGAATTGGCCACGTGCTTTTCAACAGTTTTAATTGATATCTCAAGGGTAGCAGCAATTTCTTTATTCTTCATTTTATCAATTCTACTCATCAAAAAAATAGTCCTTTGATTTTCATTGAGTGTAGACAAGGCATTTTCTAATCGTTCTTTAAATTCCTTTTGTCTATAAAGAAATTCAGGATTACTTTCATAATTTGCTTCTTTATTATTTGATCTATATTGAAATTTGAGTTTCACTTTTTGATGAGCTAAATCATCTAAAAACAACCTACTTGCAACTGTATACAGATAACTCTTTGCTTTTGTTAGCAGTACCTTTTGACAGTTATCCCAAAGCCTCAAAAATGCTTCTTGCGCAAAATCTCTTGATTTTTCAAGATCCCCAAATTTATAGTATAAAAAATTACATAGTTTGAGATTTACCTCAGCATGCAATTCTCTAAATATTCGTTCTTCGCAAACAGTCAATTCTTTACTCATTAATTCTTTCAAAAGTAATTGAGCTGAAAATATACAAATCCTGACGACTATCAAACATTCATCTTATATAACAGTCAAAGTTTATTGAGCATCCAAAAAACACTGCTAAATTATACTTTACATAAGATCTTAAAACTGTGGGCTAAATTATGTTTGAGTAATGTGAGGGCTTCTACTTTAATCTCCCATTATGTTAATCCTATTATTATCTTTTAACTCAACAATGGTTATTTTTGTTAGTACGGGCAATAGATTAAATAAATAATTCTATAAGTACCTCTAATTTTTCACTGTATATGGATTTTAAGATTTACAGATTTGTAGTATTTTTCTTTTTTATCCTACAACATCAAACGATACTCAGCCAAAACCAAAATCTTTCCATTGCCTTAAGTGAAGCTATCAACAATATTCAAAGAGAAGAAAACATAAGTTTCTCATTTGACCCAGACTTAATACAAGGTTTTATTTTACGTAATTATGATCCTTCAAGCTCTTTGGCCCTAAAACTATCCTTCTTAACAGAAAACTCCCCTTTTAGCTATCAAAAAGTAAATGAGTCTTATTTTTTAATTAAACCCCGGCTTATTAATCTCACCCTTTCGATAAAAGAAAAAAACTCCGAAAGCGGTATACCGGGCGTTTATATCAAAAAGTATGATCAGTACATCCAATCAGTGTCCAATAGTGAAGGAAAAATCAACTTCAACATTGATTGGCAAAAAAACGATACCCTTACCTTTGAATCACTAGGATATACTACTCAAAAAGTGTCAGTCCTTGAGCTCCTAAGAAATAGAATAAGGTTTATTTTAATGGAAGAAGGGTCAACCCTTTTGAATGAATTAGTAGTTACTTCATATCTTAACCCCGGTATAAGTGCTGATCAGCAGAATCATAGTGTAAAAATAGCCAATGGAGAATTGGGGATACTTCCTGGGGATGTAGATAAAGATCTGTTGGTTTCTTTAAAGTCTATTCCTGGTATTCACTCAGTAACCGGGCGAGCAGGTGAGCTACGTATCAGAGGTGGCCTACCTGATCATAATTTAATCTTGTTTAACGACATTCCTATTTTTCACAAAGGGTATTATTTTGGAACAGTGTCTCCATTCAGCACTGATATTGTAGAAAAAGCAACTATTTATAGAAGTGGCTATACATCTGCTCTTGATGGACGAGTAGGTGGGGCTATCATTTTAGAAAGTACAGATAAAGTGCCTGACTCACTCCGTATTGGATTAGCTACTAATTCCTATTTTGGCAGTGCTTATGTAAAAGCACCAATTATTAAAGAAAAAATTGGTTTAACACTTTCTTTTAGAGGAGCTCACCCTTTTGAATTAATTACACCTAAAGAGTCTGCTTTTGAGGACATTGCCATTGCTGCCAGCATATTATCAGTCATGGATGAAAGACGCAATGTAGAGTTAAAACCCGTAGATTTTAATTTTTGGGATTTAAATAGTTCAATCCTCATTGATGGAGGAAAAACAGGGGATTTCAAATTAAATCTGCTCACTATTAATAATACCATTCAAACCAAATTAATAGACAATAATCTTTCGACCGAAGAAAACAGGTTATTTGAATTAGATAACAATGGAATTAGTGGTCGTTGGAAAAAAAAGTGGACAACTCGAACCCTAACTGCCTATGTTTCCAGCTCTACTTATAAATATAGATTGCTTAACAATTTATCTGACATCATAAATGGTGATACCATCATCAACAGGATCACCTTCAATGAAGTAAATCATCATAGGCTTGGCGTTGACTTTTCTCAAACATTTAAAGGAATTGTTTCATCTTTGAATTTAGGTTACAGTTTATCCAATACGAGCATCAACTTTAATTTAAGAGATACAGATGTAATTGACCAAACACCAAGATCAATGCAACTGGCTAATCAAAGTGCCAGTACCAACGGGTTATATGGAAATTTCTTGATCCCAAACATTGATAATTTCATGTTTGATATTGGTATAAGGGGCAACCACTATGAGTTGACAAAATCTATCAGGATTGAACCCAGAATATTTATCAATTACTTTCTCAACAAACATTTTACTTTTAAAACTTCTTTTGGTCTATATAGTCAAGACTTGACACAGAATATATTCTTTGATTTGAGTGATATACCTAATGAGAAGCTCATCTGGTTTTTTTCAAGGGGCAGGAATGGTCAAATTATTACCAGTTGGCAAGGGTTGTTTGGAGGCACTTATCAGACTAAAAATTGGTTATTTGATTTTGATTTCTATTACAAAGAAGTAGATGATATAGCCACTAGTGGCAATTTTAGAGATAATAGGAGTATGACATTGATTAACAGAAGGTTAGATGGTATTTTGACAAGTAAAGGGTTTGATTTTCTATTTAAGTACCGTTTTGATCACCTAGATTTATGGACCAGTTATACCCTTAGTAGAACAGAATTAACATTTCTTGATATCAAAACAGATCCGTTTCCTGCTAACTATGATCAAACACATAATTTTAGTATAGCTGCTAGCTATCAAAAATATTGCTTAAGAGCTTCGCTCGGTTGGTTTTTGAATAGTGGCTTACCTAATTATCTAGAAAATCGTTTTTTTCCAGGAACAGGAGGAAGAGGCAGCGGCCAGATAATTACAGAACCTACTCCTACCGGAAATGTATCAAGATTTAGTAGTACACATCAGTTAGATGCATCTATAGCCTACCAAATAATGGCCAAAAAGAAAGGTTATCGTTTAACTCTAGGCCTTTCAGTACTTAATCTTTATAATAGAAAAAACTTATTAGAAACTGCTGCCATAGATTTAATTAGAAATGGTCCAATGAGTAATACTCAAGAGGCAGATCGTTTCACTATTGGCTTTGCACCAGATTTCATGATCAAATTAGAATGGTAAAAACACTGGCTTGCTTAATCTAACCAGTGCTTTTTCTCAAATCTAATGAACCAACCCCGACCCAAGGGTACGGGGTATCTATGGGCAATAATTTAATGATCGACTCAAGAGTCGGGGAATTAATATCCCTTAGGGATTAAAAAATGTTATTCATTTCTCAAATACTTTGCTGGATTAGCCATTGCTGCTTTGAATGTTTTTAAACCTACTGTCAACATGGAAATCAATAACACAAATAATCCCGCGAACAAAATCATTACTACATCTATCGCTATTCGGTATTCATATTGAGATAACCAATCTTGTGAAAAGTAAATTGCCAGTGGTGCACCTAGAATAAATCCAATCAGCACAAGTATCAAGAAATTTTTAGAAATCAAAAGAACAATTTGTATGATTGAAGAACCTAAAACCTTTCTGATACTTATTTCTTTACTTTTCTCTTCAGTTGCAAATAAAACTATGCCATATAGTCCCAAGCAAGAGATAAGAATACTTAGTATTGAAAATATGGTAAACAGTTCTAAAAAACTTCTTTCACTTTCGTAAATATCTTGAAATGATTTGTCTACAAAATGAAAACTAAAAAAATCTCTTTTCGAGAATTTTTGCCATACTTGATCCAATGAGCCAATTGTCTGTACTATCTGCTCTTTTTTTAAGCGGACTATAATGTTATCTCTGTTTAACCTGTTTCCTCTACCTGAAATCATAAAGACCAATGGCTCTACTTTAGATTTTAAGGAATTGTAATGGTAGTCATTAACTAACCCGACAATAATTCTTTCTGTCCCACCAATAGTTACCTTCATACCGATAGGATCAGCAACTTGAAGCATTTTGGCCGCTGCTTGGTTAATAACAATAGATCTGGCAGAATCGGACTGATAAGATTTGATGAAATTCTCCCCTTTTTGTATAAAGATTTTAAGCGCGCCAAAGAAATTCTTATCTACTGATACAATGTCAACACCAGCAATTTGCTCTCCATTTTCAGTCATCCAGCTAAGTTCCCAAGTATTTTGCATGGCACTGGGTAACGATTCACTGGAAGTAGTAATATCTTCTATACCTGCCAAGCTCCCCATTTCCTGCTTGATCAGTTCAATTTTGCTCTGTAGCTCTCTATCTTCAACTTTAATACTGATAAGTTGTCCCTCATCAAACCCTAGGCTTTTATTAGACATAAAATTAATCTGAGCGAATATTACAGTCGTGGTAATCACTAAAAATACTGCTACGATAAACTGTACCGTTACCAACATTTTTTGAAGCCAATTCCTTCTAACTATACGGTTATGTTGCCCTATTGCATTTTCTAGTTTAGATGAAGACAATATCCAAGCTGGATAAATTCCAGATAGTGTTCCTGCAATAAAAACTATCAAGAACAAAATTGAACCTGTTTTCCAATTAAGTATCACCTCTATTGGGATCTCTTTTCCAAGAAAACCTTTAAAAGCTGGCCAGAGTAGAAATGTTATTAAAATAGCTAAGAAAAAACTAATAAAAATAGTCAAATTAGATTCCGTTAAAAATTGTGATAACAACTGTGATCTATTAGCACCCAAAACCTTTCGTACATTGACTTCCATTCTTCGTTTATTGACCCTTACCCCCATTAGATTCAAATAATTTATCAGGGCGATCAGCAGAATAAAAACACCGATCACAATAAAAGTTCTGACATAATTGATATTTCCGTCAATACCTGCGCCAGTTATTTCCCTTGAATGAAGGTGCATTTTTTCCAATGGTTGTAGATAAAATGTCCGATTAGTAGAATACCCCCTCTCTTCTAATTTACTGGTGAAGTCAGGCAATTGAGAAACAATCTGCTCATAATCACTTCTAGCGGGAATGTGTGCATAAGTATCTAGCCATTGGAAACCCCAACTATTTTCAAACTGACTATAAAGACTTAAAGCATTGCTAATAGATCCTAGCATATCAAACTTAATATCTGAATTAGCAGGGAGTGATTTTAAAACACCGTCTATTCTCATAGACAATTCAGTATTTCCATCGTAGATTTTTACTGGAAGAATTTTTCCAACTGGGTTGACATTTTCACCAAAATACTTTTCAGATATAGCTTGAGTAATGACCAATGTATTTGGTTCCTTTAAAGCTTGAGAAGCATTTCCATAAAGAAATGGCATATCAAATATGGAAAAGAGCATTGCATCCGCCCAATAAAACTCTTCTTCATAATATTTCTGTTCATTTGCTTCTATGAATACAGGATCTTGCCCCAATCTTGCAAACTCAATTGTACCAGGAAATGCTGTAGACAAGGCCTTCACCAGTGGCGTAGGGGTAGGCCTACTTAAATCCCCTGATTGCTTTTGCTGCCATAAGACCCTATAGGTTTGATCCGCTTTGGAGTGATAATTATCAAAACTAGATTCAAAGTTGACATAAGCATAAATCAATAGAAAGGAAGTTAAGCTAATGGTAAGTCCGATAATATTTATGAGGGTAAAAAAGCGTTGATTAATCAATGATCTAACCCCGATTTTCAAGTTATTACTAATCATAATGAGTTCTGTTAGAGTGATAAAAAGTGACCTTAAATTTTTGAGTTTATATAATTTGAGCGTTTTAAAAATTGTAAGCAGGTAATAAAAATAAAATCTAATGGTGGTAAAAGAATCCTGTTTCAACTCATACCATTCGTATAAATCACCTATAGATTCATCAGCGAAACGTTCTTTTAAGAATATTTCTAGAAATTTTTCTATCCATTTTGCAGGGTATCGTTGCTGACTCATGTGAGATCTGGCATCATTCCCCATAATTTGTCACGTACCTCTCGGGAATTAACAATGGCTGTTTTACCTTCCCCTGTAATTTTATAAAGCCTTTTGCTCCTCCCTCCTCTTTCTTTACTAGCACCACCTACAAATGACTCTACAAATCCTTTCTGCTCTAACCTATAAAGAGCAGTGTGAACTGTACTGACTGTAACCGTTCTCCCTGTATGTGATTCTATATCTTTTAGTATTGAGATACCATAAGCTTCTCCATTCAAGACCCCAACCATCAACAAGACAAGCTCTTCAAATTCTCCTAAGTGCGTTCCTTTCATTTTGCTAATTCTATTACATTCGTAATTGCCAATCAAATATATATGATTAGATACGCAAATGCCAAACTAATGGTTTATTATTTTATACGTAAATGTCAAACTAATACAATAATCGATTAGTTAATAACGGAGAAAGCGCTTTTTGAGAAGTACAGATTTATGGTATAACCCCTAAGATGAAAATCAATATTCAGTTAAAATTTAAACCAAATCCAAAAAGACACTAAGTACACAGTTTATTAATACCTATCAACTGTTTAAGGTTTTTTTAAATCCTATTTTTTCTCATATGAGAAAAAATACTCACTCATTTTATCCTAAAATAATCACTATTCAACGAGTATTATCCCCATTTAAACACATTCCTAGAGTAAAATTCATCGAATTGTATTTTCTTACGTATAAATATAATAATAAGCAGTGTGTCTAATCCTAAAATTTTTGAGACATTAACTTTTTAAAAGAGCAATTAATTGAAATAATAGTACTGGTTAATCAGTTATAGTTATTTCACAGACGAATAAATTCCCCTGAATCTACCAGCAATTGATAAAAGGAATTTTTGATTTCCAAGACATGAATGAACCTTTGTTTTCAATTGAGGCAATTGGGATTCATGTCTTTTTTAATTTTGATTAGGATCATGGCAATTACCTTTCTCTCTATATAACAGTGCCTAGTAGAGTCCATGAACCCGAATTACACATTGGAAACCGTCAGCTTAAAATTACACACAATTATGTGAGAGAAATAGAGCATGGTTATATGATTTATTAACTCGACCTGTATTAATCTATATTTCTCAGTATATAATGAATTGATTTTCATTTACTTAAAAATAACTCCTTGTCGTTTAAATGCCGTCGGGTTAATAACAAACTTGTGTTAGCCCGAATAATTAGGGGTACTAGACCCGGGAGATAATCATTAGAAAAGCTAAATACTTGACCATCAATGTAATCGATTCTGTAGGGTAAAATTGATATGCCTCAAATTTGGGCTATGTCATTTCTTAAGTCTTTCATCATAAAAAAAGTAAATCAATTACTTACTACGCAAAGTCATGGTTTATCATAACTTTGCGGGCTAGGTAGTTATAATGAAGAGATTTAAAGCTGGAAATAGATTTTGGGATGATTCAATTTAGTTTTAAGTTATTTGATTTAACCTTTCAGTTAAGGTTACATATTAACATTACTAAACTATCATTTGTACGCTAAGCTACTATTTGACAGAATAAGCAATTAATGTTAATTTAAAAGGTCTATCACTTCGTACATATTTACAACATTTAAAATTACATATTATGAAAATTATTCCTATTCTCTTATTCAACTTGACCTTTCTCTTTAATGCTTTTCCTCAACATCAAAACCAAGATGTACATACGCATTTATTTGATGTGCATTGTTCTTCTTGTAATACCTCCCTCGGAAAATTGTCTTTGGTTAAGAATCAAAATGATTCTATTCAATTCTTAATTTCTAAAGATGCAGTAGTTATCAATGACAGTGAATTTCATTGTAAAGTATGTGATCATCACCTTTTTGATCAAAGTGACGCCTCCAATTTCAGCCCAAGTAAGGACTATGCATTTATAAAGCCTACAAAAAAATCAGTCATTAACTTAAAATTAGATGATGAACAAGCCATTAATCTCAAGAATTTCTGTCCAGTCTGTCATCAAAAAGTAGAAAGAAAAATTCATCCAAAAGGATACGCCAGTGCCAATCTCAAATGGAAGCATGTGAGAAAATTGTTTAACTAGTTGATGATTATCAAATTCACTAAAAGGGTTTAAATGGGCAAGGCCCTCTTAAAACAAAGAAGGATTATTTTTAGTCTTGAAGTTATATTTATCAATGAAAAAGTCAAAAAAAGAGTAATGAGGAAGATCTCTTAAAGTGCACTAAACGCTCAAGTCGCTTACCCTAATCAATAAAAGGGTACATAGCTATTAACTCATAGAAAACGTCCTATTTGAATTTTTCTAATTGCAAATATAATAGAAAACGAAGTTCTGAATAAATCTAAATTCTTTTCTTTCGGTTACATAAATAACTCTTTTACTGTGTTTAAAGAGGGCTATTTTGCTTCTATTTCTTTTAGGTTTTCCATCTTTTTGGTCTTTAAGAAACCATTGATATCTTCAAAATGCTCTTTCACTCTTTTATTCCCAAATTCAAAAATCTTAGAAGCTAGCCCATCTAAAAAATCCCGGTCATGAGAAACAAGAATTAATGTCCCATCAAAGGCTTTCAGCGCGTCTTTTAAAATATCTTTAGTTTTAATATCCAAGTGATTGGTAGGTTCATCTAGAATTAACAAGTTGACTGGTTCTAATAGTAACTTAATCATAGCCAATCTTGTCTTCTCCCCACCAGACAGAACTTTTACTTTTTTGGCACTATCATCTCCACCAAACATAAACGCTCCCAGTAAGTCATTTATTTTTCTACGAATATCTCCTACAGCAATATTGTCTATTGTATCAAAAACTGTAAGACTTTCATCTAACAAAGAAGCTTGGTTTTGAGCAAAATAACCTATCTGGACATTGTGAGTCTTTTCTAACTTCCCTTCAAAATCGATCTCACCCATGATGGCTTTGATCATTGTAGATTTTCCTTCCCCATTTTTTCCTACGAAGGCTACTTTCTCCCCTCTCTCTATAGTGAGGTCTGCATTATTGAAGACCACATGCTCATCATATTTTTTGGTGAGCTGTGAGATAATCACAGGATATGAGCCAGAACGTGGAGCTGGTGGAAACCTCAGGTTTAAAGCGGAGTTATCTACTTCATCTACTTGAACAATATCCAATTTCTCAAGCATTTTTACTCTTGATTGTACTTGGTGTGTTTTTGAATAGGTACCTTTAAACCGTTCTATAAATTGCTGATTGTCAGCTATCATTTTTTGTTGTTCATCGAAGGCTTTTTGTTGTTGCTCCCTTCGCTCCTTTCTTAGTTGTAAGTATTCTGTATAGGTAACTTTGTAGTCATAAATCCTTCCCATGGTCACTTCAATGGTCCTATTGGTTACATGGTCTACAAACGCTTTATCATGAGAAATAACGATCACTGCTTTGGCGGTATTGATCAGAAAATCTTCTAACCATTGGATGGATTCAATATCTAAATGATTAGTTGGTTCATCTAACAATATTAAATCTGGTTTTTGCAAAAGAATTTTAGCCAGCTCTACCCTCATACGCCAACCTCCACTAAATTCTTTGGTTGGCCGCTTAAAATCTTCCCTTAAAAAGCCTAGTCCAAGCAATGTCTGCTCTACTTCAGCATCATAGTTAATGTCTTCAATGGCATAAAACTTCTCACTTAAACTAGTTACCTTTTCTATGATCTTCATATATTCATCTGACTCATAGTCTGTTCGGGTTTCCAGCTGATGGTTCAGTTCATCCATCTCTTTTTTCATTCCTAAGATATTTCCAAAAGCTTTAGAGGTTTCTTCGAAAAGCGTTGAATCATCCTTTGAAAGTAAGTGTTGTGGCAAGTAGGCAATTACAGCATCAGAGGGGGCAGATATTTTCCCTATTGTGGGTTTTAGTTCATTTGCTATTATTTTAAGCAAAGTAGATTTACCTGCTCCATTTTTTCCCATTAATGCAATTCTGTCATTTACATTGATGTTAAAATTAATGTTGCTAAATAAAGTACTTCCGCTAAATGCTACTGATATATTGTCTACTGAAATCATGTCTTTTTCTATTGGCTGTAAAGATAGAAAGGCATGGCAATATTTTAGCTAAAATTGTGAGAACAGTCTGTTAATTGTTTATCCATAAACCTATCATTGTTGAATGAATGAACCAATCTTGACCCAGTTCCTCTGCTGGGAAAGCTACGGCACTCGCAGAAAGGTACTGGGTATCTACGGGCAATTATTTAATGATCGACTCGACGCCTCCGCAAAGAAGCTTCAGCGCCCACAGAAGTGTCATGATACCCGACCAAGGGAATTAATACCCCTTAGAGATTAAAAAAAGCCAAACCTCCGGCTATGTATTGTTTTAACCCGAATGATGCAATAGAAATTTGATACAAAACCATAACTAACAGTCATTTAGCCACTTAAATCCTAATTTCCTACTCACCATAATGGAGACTATGTCTGCGTTGCAAATCATAATTTAAGCAGCTATTTAACAGCCATTTATGATTTTCTCTTAAAAGTCTAATGCATCATTCGGGTTAAAACAAAGGGAGATTCCTTAAAAGCAATCTTTCCATAAAAGTGAAAATGATAAGAGAATAGTAATAGGAGATTTCCTGAAGTATGAGCATACGGATGGTCTAAACTATCTGAATGTAGAACTGAGGTATTCATTCTGACTTATAGATCTCAAAAAGATTGATTTTGATCTAGTAGGTAATTTTGGTGCTAACTTTTTAGTACTAAGAACAAATACTATTTTGCTCCATAGGGAATGATATGATAAGTTTCATTTATCAGGGTATGGTTCTGGAACTATATTTGCTATTATTAACTCGACCTGTATTAATCTATATTTTTCAGCATATAATGAATTGATTTTCATTTACTTAAAAATAACTCCTTGTCGTTTAAATGTCGTCGGGTTAATAAGCAACATTTTTTGCTCGATTTTTTTTATTCAATCAGAGTTTAAACCTGATATAAAAACTAACTACTTTCCCTTGTTGATCGGGCTAATCAAAGCTTCTTCTTTACTCAATAGACCTAATTTTCGGCAGAATCTTCCAGATCAATAAATACGTTATTTTTATCCCCTGATTTAAATTCAACTAGAATAGCAAATTATTATTTATATGAATTTTATGGCTATTTCATCAAACAATCTCCTGATTTATCATTTAATATTATTAATCAATTTGACTATTTAAATATTTTTTATCAATTTGAATCTCAATTAGTTATTTAAGTTAATTATCACAAAATTTGAGACTTGTATAAATACAGAAAATCAGCCTTACGGTTAAGTGTTTTTTATTATTTCACCACCCCAACCTATAACAATGACTTTTTCAAGATGGTTTAATAAACCTTTCTTTGCATTTGTATTGATCAGTATTCTTTTCACTTCTTGTGCAAAGGAAAAATCAATTCTTATACCAGAATTACAACAAGGAATAGTTGATTTATCTAAAATCGATTTCACCAGTAACAAACCCATTCCATTAAATGGTGAATGGGAGTTTTATTGGAAACAGTTTTTAGACACCAACGATTTTAGAGACTCTAGTGTTAGTAAATCAAAATCTTATTACAGAGTCCCTCTCAGTTGGACAGAAGAAAATGATCCAGCCAATCTAGGTCTTGGAAAGTTTGGCTATGCTACCTATCGCTCTGTCATTCTCGTTGGGCAATCCAGTAATGACTTAGGCCTAAACATCCGCTCAAAAGGCCTGTCTTACAAGGTTTTTGCCAATGGTCTTCTGCTCGCTGAGGCGGGGAAAGTTGGCAAAGATGAAAATACGTGCATCCCAGAATCTAGAAGTGATCTAATACCACTCACCCCTGTAGGTGGGGAAATAGAATTAATTATTCAATCCAGTAATTTTCATAATAGAAATGGTGGTTTGGATGGAGAGATCATATTTGGTGATTTAGAAACTTTAACTACTGAAAGACAACGGAATATTTGGACAGATTTATTTCTTGCTGGAGCTATTTTAATGATGGGAATCTATCATATTGGATTGTACGTAGTACGAAAGAAAAATTACGCACCTCTCCTTTTTGCTATTTTCTGCCTACTCTTATTTATCAGAATACTTTATAGCGAAAATATTGCTTCAGAAATCCCTTCTATTGACTGGTTAATCCATAGGAAAATTGACTATTTAACTTATTACGTTTCATTTGGTATATTCATTTTATATACTTCTTGGGTATTCAGAAAAGATTCGTCCAAAGCTGTTGCAGTTATATCTTTATTTTTTTCTACAATTGCTTCTCTTAGTGTGATCGTCTTACCTGCTAGGATTTTCACCTCTATGTTGTTCATCTACCAAGGATTTAGCCTAATCATAAGTTTATATCTTACCTATTTAATGATTTTAGCAGCTATCAGAAAAAGAAGTGGTGCTATTGTATATTTAATAGGCTGGCTATTGTTCTTTGCCTCTGGCTTTAACGATTTACTCTATTTCGCAGGTGTCATTGAAACTGTGTCCCTTATTCCAATTGGTCTGTTTTTTTTCATCTTATGTCAAGCACTCTTATTGATACTCCAATATGAAAGGTCTTTTAAAATTAACATATCCTTAAAAGATGAGCTCAATCATATCAACAAGAATTTAGAGACTATTGTGGAAGAAAGAACTAATTCTCTCAGAATCGTGAATGAAGATTTAGCAGATAAAAATGAAAGCATTACAGATAGTATTAGTTATGCAAAGAGAATACAAGCGGCCATTTTACCAAGAGAGACTGCCATCAAAAGTATATTACCAGAATCTTTTTCTATTCTAAAACCAAGAGATATAGTCAGTGGTGATTTTTACTGGTTTACCCATTTAAAAAATACGCCAAGAGGACCTGTTTCTATATTGGTAGCTGCTGACTGTACAGGACACGGTGTGCCCGGAGCTTTTATGTCTATGTCCGGTTCCGCTTTTCTTAATCAAATTGTAGATATTCAAAATATAATTTCCCCTGATAAAATAGCCCTAGCACTTAATGAAACTATTAGCGATACCTTACGTCAGAATGAAGAAGATGGAAGTAACAGAGATGGGATGGATGCTGCTATATGTGCCATCATTCATGAGGAAAAAATAATTGAATATGCTGGAGCCAATAGACCTTTTGTCTATGTAAAGAATAATGAATTTGTAAGAATAGCCCCAGCAAAAGCATCTCTTGGAGGGAACCAAATAGCCATAGGTGATCACACCTTTGAAAAACATACTATTTCCTATGCCGAAGATTCTCTTTCTGTTTACTTGTTTACAGATGGCTATACTGACCAGTTTGGTGGTGAGGAAAATAAGAAATTTGGGCTTCCACAACTGAAGAAATTAATCATGAATAATGTGTCCAAATCATTTTCTCTACAGGCAAATATTCTTGATTTTACCATAGAAGATTGGATGAAAAATAGTGAAGAACAACAAACAGATGATATCCTGATCATGGGTTTTAAGATTGGGTGATTGAGTAAGTGTCAATATCATATCATACTTGATCTATAATTAGGGTCTACCTGAATTTAACTTTGACATAAAAAATACAACTATTTCATGACGAATAAAACAAAATAAGCTTTCAAAGACGGAGATTCTGCTTTTAAAATTTTCGGAACCAAAATAGATAAAAAGTCATCAGAATTAGAGAGTGATTTTCATAAAAGCATTAAAAATTAGATGAATTACTGATGAAATCACCTCTTTTATCTGTTATTTCTGTCTAAAATTAGATGATTATTTTTTTTAAAAAAGCGTAATCCCTGCTTTCAAAGACCAATTTGAGTTTATTTTCATAATAAGTATTGCACTGATTTTAATCCCTAAGGGATATTAATTCCCCTGGCCGGGCGCCCCCAATGCACTTAACTTAAGTTTTATAAAAAAACTGATTTTAGTTTGTTGATATTCAGTATAGTCTGCACTCAAAAGTTCTTAGGTTTTATTGATTTTTC